>JBFYZM010000044.1:0-6679 GCA_041309505.1 Candidatus Krumholzibacteriota bacterium | reverse complement strand
TGTCTGTACGCGCGCTTCGAAAGGCGGGCGGCGTATACCTGGTCGGTTCCCGGTTCGGGGTACAGACCCGACTCGGAGACGTTCGTCCCCGTAATCGCTCCGAAGAGCGAAACATTATACGAGCGATAGGAAAGGTCGAGCCTCGCGCCGTCGAACTTGTCCGTGAAGTAGTAGGATTCGCCCATCGATAGCCCTTTTCCTATGGGGAACTGCTGCCTCCCGACCCTGAAGCGGAGAAGGTCGAAGCAGAGGACATCCGGGTATTGCAGCTGGCCGAAAACCTGGCTGATCCCGTAATGGATGTTGCCCGTGGCGCCGATACCTCGCACCGGGGTCAACGGGTTGGCTTCGGTGAAGGTGATCAGCTCGTTGTAGAACGACGCGTTGGCATTGGCGTCCCATTTCGCCCTGATCCGGGCCAGATAACGGACATAGTCCTCCGTGCCGCGGTTGTCCCTCGCATTGAGGAATTTATCGTTGTAGAAACGAAAACGGAAATCCGCCTCCAGTTCCTGCGCGCATACGGCTCCCGCTGCGCCGATGAGACAGGCCGCCAGCAACAGGAGTTTCCCGATTTTCATTCTATGATCCTTCACTATTCCCTCCCGGCTCCGATCATTCCGCTGTAAAGGCCAAACCCGTAATCTGCGCGCTCCCCAGGTTCGGGGACGTTATCGTCTTCAGAACCTCTCCCGTAAGGGTCGTTTGGAAGATGTAATCGAACTCGTTGGTGCTGCTTGCCAGCCACAGGTTGAATCCATCCCACGTCATGCCGGTGGAGTATCGATTGCCGGTGCCTCCGCCCGGCGGGATCGGCATCTCGAACACAGCGCTCCACATCCCGGACGCGAAATCATAGATGTAGACGTTATCGAGGGTGATATCGTTGCAGTAGAGCTTCCCCTGCGCGAAGGCTATGCCCCTCGCCCCGACGCCCGGAACGCCGATCGTCTCGAGAATCGCGCCGGTGGTCTTGTCGAGTTTGTATATGTTCTGGACCGCGTCGGTCTCATCGCTGTTCAATGCCCACAACGCGCCCGCGTCGTCGAACGCTATCTCCCTGACGACGCCGTCGGGCGTCCCGGGAGGCGCGGGGATGGCGGTGATGTAAGAGAGGTCCGCTTCGTCCGTGTTGAGCTGGAATATCTTATCTTCCGTTCCCGACATGCTCATCCACATATGCGTGCCGTCGAAGGCGAGACCCGTGATCGAATTGGAGGCGCTGAATGCGCCGACGTCCCACTGCTGCGCCACTACCCCGTCGGATATCCTGATCTTGGAGAGGATCCCGTTGCTCTGATCTCCCATCCAGATGAATCCGTCATTCGGATCATACGAGGCGACCGTGAATAGCGAATACCCGACGCCGATCTTTCCGTTCGGATTGATTACGGACACGTCCCTCGTACCGAGAGCCGCGCCGGGGTCTATCACGATGACGGCGCGCAGCCTGCTGTCGCTCACATAGACCGTTGAATCCTCGAGGACATCGATCCCCGCTCCGAATTCGATCCGCAGGCCGTTTCCGGGGAGGAACCACGCCCCGGATATCGAAACGGCAACGGTATCTCCCGGAATCCCCACGTTCGGCATTACGGCATCGACCGTCGGGATCGACACCCTCGGGTCCGAACGGCTCCATGCGATCGGTCCGGGGTCGCGAAAGGGAAGCTCGATCCTGATCTTCTCAATTCCTTTGTAATCTATCCCATAGAGGTAATCCATCAGACTGCTCGTGTTGACGATCCAGAATTCCTGGCTATCCCACGCGAGGCCCACCGGGGAGATATATGAAGTCCCCTGCGGCGGCTCGGGCGCGGCGAGATATTGCGCGCCGATCCTCTTGACCGGGTCGTAGGAGTAGATGAAGCCCGTTTCGACGTCGGTATAGTAGAATCCCTGCGCGGGTCCGTAGCCGTATACGTTGGCGCTGGAGGCGACGTACGTCAGCGCGCGCGGTTCGGGGGAGGGAAGATCGTATTCGCCGAGAATCTGGAAGCTCGCCGGATCGATCTTGTAGAGTCTCGCAGGCAGGGAATCGGTTTCCGATCCGCTGTTCATCGCCCATAGATACGAGCCGTCCCATGCGAGGTCGCGTATCACGCCCTTCTCCTCGGGCGGCGCCGCAAATGAAGCCAGGACGATGAGAGTATCTCCGAATGCCGCCACCTTGTATATCGAGTCCTGATCGGTGGCGACCGAGAGCCAGAAGTACCTCCCGTCGAACGCGATGCCCCTCACTTCATCGTATCTGCTCAAAAGCCCCGTGTCCCATGATTTCAGCACATTGAACTCGGGATCGAGCATGCAGAGGCGATACGCTCCGGTGTCCACAAGGTAGAAGTACCCCCCCATGGGGCTGATTCCCTTTTCCGTATCTCCATCTGCGATAAAAAGGCTGTCGCATCCGGAAAATACCGCGAGGATGAAAAAACACACTACGGGGATCGAAAATCGGAAGATTCTTGTCTTCATGATCCTTCTGACCTCGTTGATAAGATCCATGGAAAACAGGAGATAGAGCGATCTACCTTGCCGATCGCATCGGCAGTTGGCCGGAAAACATCGAATCGGCACCTCAACAGTCGATGGTGACGACAACAACCTGGGGAAATGATATGGAAAAGGACACGTCGTGTCAATCCTGCACTGCCTGCGCGAGAAGCTATCTGTAGAGTTCCTTTATCGCGCCCCACGTCATCGGGTCGCTCGATACATTCGCTTCTTCCACGACGAACTCCGCAAATATGTCTATCGGAGGATGCAGATACGGGGGATCGTTGTATGCAATCCTCTCGTGCGGAGATTGATTCACCAGCGCGCCGTTGAGTCCGCTGGCGCGATCGAGAGCGAGAGGCGTAACGTGCACGAGATACGTACCGACCAAAAATGTGGTTGTCGCTCCGGAGGCGAACGAGACATAATCATCGTCCCAATCGACTTCCAGCAACCCTGCCTGATCGAGAGTGCCGTTCGTCGCGCCCACCGACATCGAGCGAGCTGCGTTCAAGGCGAACTCGAGCTCGGGCCAGCAATCCGGCCAGTCCCAACAATTCTCCGTGCCCGCGTAGGTATAGTTGATCGTCCAGAGAAGCGTGTTGATCTTCAGAATGTACGTGCCGGGAACGAGATCGAGAGTGCCTGTGCAGGTTTGAAGATTCACGACGTCGCCCGGGTATCCATTGGGCCCGAAGGGAGCGCCCTCGGGGGCGGGGTTCACCGGACCGGGGAACTGCCCCCAATACCCGCCCACGGTGTAGCTGACGGTTTCGGCGGTGGCCGGAGAAACCAGGGCCAAGCCCAGAATTACAGCAGCCGCAACGATTGTCGTTAGCGCAGTCTTCATGGAATCATTCCCCCCAGATGTCGTGCCTCAGGTGCCTGCCGGCTGTCGCGCGCGGATTGGGCACCATTATACTACAGATCCTTGGGAGAATCAAGCCTGCTCTCATTCTGCATCTAGGTGGAATACCTCTGCGGCAGCGAATGACAGGCGCCGCCTAGAAGCGATACGTCCCGGAGAGAACGATCTCCGTCGTCGAGCGTTCCTGCGTCAGGATCGTCCCCGCGCCGCTCGACGTCACCTTTTCCCAGCCGCCTATGGCGACACCGAGATCGAGCGCGAGCACGCGGTCGATCGTGCCCCCGACGCCGAAGGTGAAGAACTTCCGCTCGCGCTCGGCCTCGAAGTCGGCGATGATCGACGTCGGCGAATCGTCGGCGATGAACGCGACCTCCTCGATGGTCGAAATCTCGAGCGGCACGTACGCGAAGCCCGCGCGGAACCTGACCGGCGCCTGGGGCAGGGTCGCCTCGGCGCCGACGCGGAATCCCAGGGTCGCATCGAGCACGTGCTCCATCCCCGGATCGAGCTCGCTCGTGATCGCGAGGCCGTTGTATTCCGTCTGCGAGTAATCGCAATAGGTGAGATCGCCTGCGAGCATCAGCGGTCCGGCCGCGATCGCGAGGCCGCCGCTGAATCGCATCGGAAGGGTGTACTCCTCTTCGATGAGCCCCGGGTAGGGATCGGTCGTCCAGCCTCCACCGCCCGCATAGTCCCCCGCGTAGTTCGTCACGCCCTCCCCGGTGTAGGTGAGCCACGCGGGGCTCGTGAACGAGAATCCCGCCTTGACGACGTCGCTGAGCCTCATGAGCAGCCCCACGTTGAAGCTCAGCCCGTCGAGGTCCATCGTCACGTCGTCGGTCCAGAAGGCCGACGAGTCGGCGTCCGCATAGTCGATGCCCTCCTCGCTGTCGATCGATTCGTCCCAGAGCACGAGGCTCGCTCCGAGGGAGATCTTCGGGGAGATGTCGATCCCGAGGCCGAAATGGTACTGGTAGATGGTGCCCGACTGAACGAACCGGTTCTCGACCACCGCGGGAATGCCGGAAAGGTACGCGTTCTTGACCGACTCGAGATTCGACGTCCCCACCTGAAAGACGCCGAAACCGAGTACGAGGCTCCCCCGGTACGTGGGCATCGGATAGGCGGCGGCGACGTGCCCGAGGGACGTATGCGAGATCGATTGCGTCGCGTCCCGATCCAGATAGGTGTTCGTGATCTCGTCCGAGCGATGATGGAAGCCGACCGAAACCTCTCCCCGCCGCATCTCCGCGAGTCCCGCCGGATTGTAGAGCAGGGAGAAAACGTCGTCACCCGCGGCGGTGTAGGCGCCCCCCATCGCGAACGGGCGCGCGCCGGTCCCCGCCGTGGAGAGGATCCCGAGCCTTTCGAGAGAAAGGCCGGCCAATATCTGGGAGTGGGCCGCGAACGGGATCACGAGCATGAGCGCCGTCGCGGCGGCAAGGATCGCGCAAAGGGTATATTTCTTCATAACGAGTCCCTCTTCTCCTTTGGTCACCGTTTGATGGGGTCTTTGGGATCGATCGGCCGATCTGGCGGAGGATCCGTCTTGGGCGGCGGCGGTGGCGGCGGAGGACCGGGCGGCGGAGGAGGCGGCGGAGGAATTATCCAGCCCGGGGGAATATAAATCGGGGGTGGCGGATCCACATAGTAGTCGTCCCCGGTATCCTCCGCATCCTCGGCGATCGCCTGCCGATTCAGGACCGTATAGCACCCGGCGAGCGATCCAGCGAGGATCAAGACAAGAAGCGGCGTCAGGAATCTTTTCGCGTTGTGGTTCACGGAACCGCCCCCTCGAATATATCGTCGTTCCCGGCGCCCCGCCGGTTACAGGCGCCGCACTAAGGAACATCTATAGTATAGGGGCCGTGGTTGACTCTGTCAATTGCCTCGCTTTGCCGGATCGGTTCGCGCCGACAGAAAGGGAAAGCCGGTTAGACCGGCTTTCCCTTTTCCTGCATGCTCCGCGCAGCGCAACGAGCCCGGAGCTATCTCAACAAAATGAGCTTCTTCGCCGAGGCCTGGCCTTCGGCGACGAAGTGCGCGAAATAGATGCCGCTCGCGAGCTTCTCACCGCTGTCGTTGGTTCCGTTCCAATGTACCTTGTGAACACCGGCTTCGGTGAACGCGCCCGCGACAAGAGTCCTGACCCTGCGCCCGGCGACGTCATAGATCGCGAGGCTCACCTTCGCGCCGCTCGCGAGGCAATACTCAATCGTGGTCGTCGGATTGAAGGGATTCGGGTAGGAGCCGCGGAGCATCGTCCTGCCGCCCGGAGCCGGGGTCTCGCCGCCGACCACAGATGTCGGGATACCCGCGAGCCTTATATCCCTGCAGCGGAATCCCTGGTCGTCCACCGTGACGATCTCCATGAGATAGAGTCCGGGCGCAAGCGGCGACGTATCGAGGCGAAGCGTGTCCACGAGGCCGTGGCCGCGGACCGGGCCCGCGGCGACGAGCATCCATGGAGCGCGCGCCGGAGCCCTGAGCGCCGACCTCGCGATCGGAGGAGACGGCGATCCGCCTTCGGGCGGAGATACCTTGACGTAACCCGCCACCTTGGCGTCCCCTCCCTCTCCGTTCAGATCGAAACCTTCGGTCGAAGGCTGGCCTCCTCCCTCGGTGTCCAGCGGGTAATTATTGTCCTCCTGGGACCCGCCTTCCCACGGATCCATGAAATCGATCCCCATTTCGGGATCTCCTCCCGAGGCCGGAGGAGGGGTCGTGTGGGTCGATCCGAGAGTCACCCAGTGGCCGATCGTATCGCCGCTTGCCGTCGTGTCCTGGAGGAGCACCATGACGTCCTCGCTGTCCGATTCGAACTCGCGGAACATCCCGGCGAGATCGGTTGCGTCGTCCACGGGATACACTCCCACCGACCATCCGCTCTGCCCGTGACCGGCGAGATAGCTGCCGATCCCGGCCGCCATGCCGTCTCCGGTCGTCCCCTCGGCGGTATTTGTCCCCATCGCGCCCTGCAGCTCCCTCGCGATGTCCTCCCCGCTCTGTTCCGGATTCGCCTCGTCTCCTCCGGGATTGTCGAGCCCGGGATACCCGTGATCGGCGAAATATTTCAGGCATGACGCCGCGGCCGTCGGTCCGCACGACACGGAATCGAGATCGGTGCCGAGTCCGAGCTGATCGATCGGCGTGAGGGGCCTCTCGAAATCGACCTTCAGAGGGAACATCCAAAGCTCGCTGAGGCCGGGAGCCGGCAGCTCGTCATCGAGTTCATAGGTTATATCGAAAAACGAATCGACATGAAAATGCGCGATCGAATCGCTGTGAATATCGAAGAAGGACGGGATCGGCGGG
>JBFYZM010000043.1:0-4587 GCA_041309505.1 Candidatus Krumholzibacteriota bacterium | reverse complement strand
TCTTCCGATCTAGAAGACGCCTCCGCCGTAGGCGTGCACGAAGAAGAGAGGAGGATTGGATCCCGCGCTCCGGATCGCGACGAGCGAATCGCCCGCCTGAGCGAGTCCCCGGCCGCCGATCAGCGCGGCTATCTGCTCGATCGTGGGATGCTGGAAGATCGCGGCGAGGGGGAGGTCCGTTCCGAATGCGCGCGTCGTCTCCGAGAAGAGGCGCACCGCGAGCAGCGAATGCCCGCCGAGATCGAAGAAGCTGTCGGTCACGCCGATCGGTTTTATCCCGATGACCCTTTCCCATATCAGCGCGAGCTGATGCTCGACCTCGTTGCGCGGCGCGACGAATCTGCTCCCGATGTCGGCGCGCGTGATCTCGGGCTCGGGGAGCGCCGCTCGATCGAGCTTGCCGTTCGGCGTGAGCGGGAGCTCCTCCATCGTGACGAACGCCGCCGGCACCATGTAATCGGGAAGCTTGTCCTTGAGGAAGGCGCGAAGCTCGGGCGCTCCCGCGCCTGCTTCGGCGGGAACGACGTACGCGACGAGCCGCTTCACACCCGTCCGGTCCTCTTTCGCGAGCACGACCGCGTTCTTCACCGAAGGATGCTGCCGGAGAACGAACTCGACCTCTCCCGGCTCGACGCGGAAACCGCGCACCTTCACCTGGTAATCGACGCGCCCGATAAAATCGATGGTGCCGTCGGACATGTAACGTGCCGTATCCCCCGTCCGGTAGAGCCTCTCGCCCGGAGAGCCGCCGAACGGATCGGGGACGAAACGCTCCGCGGTGAGGTCGGGACGATTGAGGTACCCGATCGCGAGCCCCTCTCCCCCGATGTAGATCTCCCCGGGAACTCCGATAGGAACGGGACGCTGGTATGGATCGAGAATGTATATTTTCGAATTCTGCACCGGCCTGCCGATCGGCACACTCCGGTCATGAGCGGTCTCGGGGTGGACGTTGTGGAGGGTGGAGCATATCGTCGTTTCGGTCGGGCCATATCCATCGATGATGGCAAGCCCCTGCACACCCTCCATGATCGAGGCGAGAAGCTTCTCGTTGATCGGCTCAAGACCGGTAACAAGCCTTTTCAGAACCAGTTTGGCCGGATTCTTCACGACCCACTCGAGGAGATCGCCGACCATGAGCGGCGGCAGGAACGCGGATGATATGCGGTTCTCGCTCAGCCAATTGAAATAGGTGCCGCTGTCGAATCGGATGGCGTCGGATGCGATGTACAGGGCTCCTCCTGCAATGAGCGCAGAGAATATTTCCAGGGCCGAAGCGTCGAAGCTCATGCTCGCCCACAGGCCGCAGCGATCGCCGGCCGAGATCGGAGCGCGCCGCGCGAAATCGGTAAGAACATTGAGTACGCTTCTGTGTCGACAACAAACTCCCTTCGGTTTCCCCGTCGAGCCGGATGTATATATGATGTATGCCATATCCTCGGCGCCCGCGCCGCCTTCGAGGTCATTCCCCTCTTCGCCCGCGACGATCCCCCAATCCGCGTCTAGACGGATCGTATGGGCGGCGTGCCCGGGAAGGCCGCCGACGATCCTTTCCTCCGTGAGGAGCACCGGCGCGTTCGTGTCCTCGAGCATGAACGCGAGACGCTCCAGCGGATACGAAGGATCCATCGGCACGTACGCGCCCCCGGACTTGAGCGTCGCGACGAGCGCGACCACCATTTCGATGGTCCGATCCATGCAGACGGCGACGGGCGTACCCACGCCGACCCCGTGTTTTCTGAGGTGGCGCGCGAGCTTGTTCGCGCGCTCGTTCATCTCGCCGTAGGTGAGGCTTCGCTGCCCGAGCGCCACGGCGGTGGCGCCGGGCGCGCGCCGGGCATGCTCCTCGAACAACGCGTGGATCGTCTTTCCGCGCGGGTAGTCGGCTTCCGACTTGTTCCATTCGACGAGGATCGTCCTTCTCTCCGCCTCGGTGAGCATGGGGAGATCCCCTATCGCGCCGCGCGGATTCGCGGCGAAACCCTCGAGAAGCGTTCGGTAATGCCCGAGCATCGCTTCTATCGCCCCTGCGTCAAAGAGAGAAGTGTCATAGTAAGCGACGACGCGGAGCTCGGGCTCCTCGTAAATGTCAAGACTCAGGGGAATATTGGCCTGTTGCCGAACCGTCCACTCCTGCTTCAGGAAATATCCGCCGAACGAATTGAGCATCCAATCCCAGGGAACGTTCCGGTAGTTTATGAAACTCTCGAAGAGAGGCGTTCCGGGTTGAACCTCGCTCCACCGCTGAATTTTCGCGAGGGGACTATGTTCGAATGCACGCGCCGCGATATGCTGCTCCCGGAGCTCCTTGAGGAACGCAAGTAGCGGCTTTTTCTCGTCCGCTCGAGCTCGGATGGGAAGGGTATTGATGAGCATACCGACGATCGAAGCGGCTCCTTCAATCGGGACTCCGCGGCCACCCCTGATTGAGGCAAAGACAACATCGGCGGCTCCGCTGTATCTGCTCAGCAAAATAGCCCAGGCGCCCGCGCAGCATGAATAGAGTGTAAAGCCATTCTCCTTCGCTAAGGCCCTGAGCGCAGGCTTGATCCCAGCCGGCAAAGTGATTTCCATCTCACGGAACGACCCTGCTGTCTTTGCGAGTCTCTGGGCATCATGAGCAACCGAAAGCGAAACGGGCGTCGCGAATCCTTTGAGCATCGCGCGCCAGAAGCGTTCGGCGGCAGCAATGTCCTGCGTCTGCAACCACTCAATGTACTTTCGATAGGGAACCGGCTCGTCAAGCGTAACTTCTCTGCCCTCGACTATTGCCTCATAGATGGCGAATACCTCTTTGATGATGATCACGCACGAGAGGGCATCAAGGGGCAGATGATGAAGAGACCATACGAAGATATTCTCATCGTCGGATACCAGAAAGACAGCTATGCGAATGAGCGGCGGCTTTGTGACGTCGAAGCCGCGGCGACGGTCAGCCCCAAGGTGACTATCGAGGCGTTCTTCCTGTTCCCCTGTCGGTAGTCCTTTGACATCCGCCACTTCGAATTCAAGCTCTGCCTCGTCATAGATCATCTGACGCGGCTCTTCGCTTCCCTCCCAGTTGAATCCTGTTCGTAGAACGGCATGCCGTGAAACGACCCTGCTCCATGCGGCCCTGAACGCTGAAACGTCGAGGGAATGGTGCATTCGGCAGACAAATTGAGATATGTCTACGCCGGAGTTCGGCGCATACAGGGCGTTGAAGAGCATCCCTTCCTGAAGCGGCGACAAGGGGTAGGAATCGATTATCGTGCTCATGCGGCCGCGTGCCTCCCCGGGCTCATCCACAGGAGTATCAAGACAAACGAGAGCGCTCTATGCATGAAGCGTGCACACCGAGCGGAATCTGCTCGAGCTCGAGGTACGTTCCCGTCGCGTCGTAGACCGCTCTGCGGACCCGCGCGATGAGCTCCATGATGTCGGAAGCCGTCGCGGATCCCGCGTTGACGATGAAATTCGCGTGGCGCTCGCTCACGAGGGCTCCGCCGACGCGCATCCCCTTGCAGCCGGCCTCCTCGATGAGGCGTCCGGCATAGTCCCCGCGCGGCCTCTTGAACACGCTTCCGGCGCTCGGGAGATCGATCGGATACTTGCTCTTTCGGTCCTTGAGGAACGAGTCCACCATCTCGACGCTCTCCGCGGCGCGGCCGCGAGCAAGCTTGAATTCGGCGCCGAGGATGAACCAGTCGGTTCCGAGAAACATGCTCCGGCGATAGCCGAACGAGCATTCCGCCGCCGCGAGCGTCCGCCTCCGCCCCGTCGAGGTCAGCACTTCGACGCGGCTCAGGAGCTCCGCCGTCTCGGTGTCGCGCGTGCCGGCGTTCATCGCGACCGCCCCGCCGACCGTCCCCGGAATGCCCGCGAGCGGCTCGAGACCGCGGAGCCCGCGAGAGGCCGCCGACCGCACGAGATCGAGGAGCGGCACGCCGGCATCCGCCCTGACCCTGCCACCGCCGAGATATAGTATCCGTGCCGATGCGGCCGCCGTCCGCAGCACGACTCCGTCGATCCCCTCGTCGGGGGCGATGACGTTGGAACCCGCGCCGATGACGACGAGAGGAATTCCCTCGCTCGTCACGAAGGAATGCACGCGCGCGGCGTCGTCGGCATCCCTTGGGACAACGAGAACCTCGGCTTTGCCGCCGACGCGGTACGTCGTATGACGCGCCAGGGGTTCTCCCGGAAAGACCTTCCCCGACACATTTTTTCGAATCTTTTGAATAAGTTTTGTATCCATCGCGCTCGGCGAGTATACGCATATTCGCCGTGCATTGCAATATCGGGAATGCGCCAGGGAACCGCTCCGCGCGGTTCTCTCGCAATTAGTGTTGTCATGGCGTGCGACTTGCGATATTCTGTTGAACCGTATGAGGTTGCCGACGCTGAAACGAATCCTCTTCGCCGCTCTCTTCGTGAGCGGCATCACACTCGTCGTCGCGACACCCGCGCCGGCCCGGCTCGTCGCCGGCATTCTTCTCGCGTACCTTCTACCGGGCTTCGTTTTCCTGATCTTTTTCGGGGAGCGCGAGAGATCCGGACTCGACGATGTATTTTTCTCGATCGTCATCTCCCCGATCGTCCTCACCC
>JBFYZM010000042.1:0-6959 GCA_041309505.1 Candidatus Krumholzibacteriota bacterium | reverse complement strand
CGGAGAAGGCCGATATGACCGTCTTCACGATCCCGGCCGACGAGAAAGCCGCCGCACTCCTCAGCGAGCTCATCGAGGGAGAGAAAACGGCGTCGATCACCCTCATCTCGGGAGGTTTCGGGGAGACCGAACGCGGCCGGGAGCTCGACCGGCGCCTCCGCGAATCCATCCGGAAGGCGCGGAGCCGCCCGGGCGGAGGGGTCGTCGTGAACGGGCCGAACTGCATGGGGATCGTTTCAAAACCGGGGGGCTACAACACCTTTTTCCTGCCCGAGTACAAACTGCCTTTCCGGGGAACATTCGGCGAGCGATGCGCGATCGTCAGCCAGAGCGGCGCGTACCTGGTCACCCTCATCAGCAACCTCGACCGGGCGCTCAATCCGAAATACATGATCACCTTCGGCAACCAGGCCGACGCCACCGCGACCGATTACCTTATCGCGCTCAAGGACGATCGCGACATCGATCTCTTCATACTCTATTTCGAGGGGCTCAAGCCTTACGACGGGGAGCGTTTTCTCGCCGTCATCCGCGAGATTATCCGCAAGGGCAAAAGCGTGATTCTCTACAAGGCGGGGAAAACGGAGGCCGGCGCGGCGGCCGTCGCCTCGCATACCGCCTCGATGGCGGGGAACTTCGAGGTCATGGATCGTCTGCTGCGCGACGCGGGGGTCATCATGCCCGAAACGCTCGACGAGGTCGAGGATACGATCAAGGTGTTCACGCTGCTCGAGGGGCGCCGCGTGCGCGGCTCGAGAGTCGGAATTTTCAGCAACGCGGGATTCGAATGCTCGGTCGCGGCCGACACGCTCGGCGCGCTGACGCTCGCCGCATTCTCCGACGATACGGTTCAAAAACTCCGGGAGGCGCTTCCCACCGAAATCATCGACGTCCACAACCCCGTCGACGCGACGCCGAGCACGCATGCGGCCAACTACGGCAAATGCCTCGAGGCGATGCTCGCCGACGACGGCGTCGATTGCCTCATGGCGGCGAACGTGGCGCCGACGCCCTTCATGGAGAATCTTCCGGCGGGCGAAGGGCACAAGGAGGACATCCTCCACGAAAACTCCTATCCCAATGTGACGATCCGCGCCTTCAAGGGGACGGCGAAGCCGATGGTGGCGAGCCTCAATTCCGGCGCGCTCTTCGACCCCGCCGTCCGAATGATGGAGGAGGCCGGAATCCCGTGCTTCAGGAAGATCGACCGCGCCATGAAAGCTCTCGGGTTCTTCATCGGGCACGGAAAGAAGAAGGCATAGGACCTCGAACAGCGGGCCTTAGGCGCGAGCCCGTTTGAACCGCGGGGAACAGGCGTCCTCCGCTTGTGTACCGAGCGGTTCACAATCCGCGCCGGATCTCTCGCCGGGTCATCCGGAATGATAGCTTAACTCATAAATAATATAGCAATTAAGTCATTATTGCATACACCTCCCGCATGGGCATTTTTCATGCAATCCGGTGTCTTGCGCGACGAAATAAATAAGCGGATTTCCGGTCCGATTTTCGAAAGGAGCAATGAAATGATCAAGGGGCTTTTCGGCATTATCGCCATCGCCCTGCTGATAGCGGGCCTTGGTTGCCAAAACGACTCCGTGGCGCCCGATGCGGCGCTGACGGAGCAGGGGATCGATCTCGATTCCCCGACGGGAGGGCTCTCGACGAGCGACGAAGCTCCGGCCTTCGGCGAGCCGGACATGTTCGCGGCCTTCTCGACCGAGGCTTCGTTCGACGATCCGATCGAGAAATGCGGCCGCGCGGATTCGCTGGAGGCGAGAGGCGCGCGATTCTTCGAGTTCCGCGCGATATGGGGACGCCTGGCGGATGCGAACGTCACGAACGCGGTCGATCCGTGTCCGCTCGACTGGTCCGGCACGCTCCATATGGAGGGTGGCATCATCGTCATCAAGAAGATCATAGCCTTCGAGGCGAATGATTCCGTTTCGCGCGTCGACTCGTCGACGATCGCCTGGGTCTCGCATACCGGCCCCCACGTGGACGGCATCCAGGTGAGGCTCATCGTGCCTTCCGATTCGCTGTTCTGCGGCGCCTGCATTCCGGCGCTCACGCTGAGCACCGGGCCGTACAGCAAGACTTTTACGATGGCCGAGCTCCTCGCGCTCGATGTCGTGTCCCCCGTCGATACGTGCGGGAACGCGATCTCGATCACGAGCGTCCTCACGCCCCCCGGCTGTCCGCACGGCCAGCTCATGGGCGCCTGGAAGCTTACCGATCTCGATTCTCTGACGAGCGCCGATTCCCTCGAGAACGGCGGAGTCGTGCACGGAGTGTTCAGGGGGATATGGATCGGCAAGGGCGGGCGAATCGGAGGACATCTGAGGGGAGTCTTCGGTCTGAACGCCGCGGGCGAGCACGTATTCTTCGGGAAATACATCGATCTCACGGGGCGCTTCATGGGGATTCTGCGCGGCAAGGGCGGACTGCGCGGCGCTCCCTCGCTCACCGGAGGCAACGGCAACGGCCGCGACAAGGGCGCCGAAATTAAGCGTCCGCGCGGCTGGTTCGCCGGCGAATGGATCGACGCGAACCTGAACGTTCAGGGCCGGCTCAGGGGACGCTGGATCGCTTCGGAGGAAGGCAAGGGATTCTTCCACGGCATCTGGGGCATGCGCTGCGGCCGCGGATTTCTTTTCGACGAAGTCAGCGGGGGATATAACGGAGAAGAATAAGACGATCGATTGACGACCCTGCCTTGTCCCTGGGGCTGCCGGAGATCCGGCGGCCCCTCTTTCTTTCCGGCCGCAGGATCATGCCATGAAATGCGTCGCGAGGGGGGCGACCGATTCGGGCGTGAAATGTCTTTTCGTGGCCTCGACGATGGAGCCGAAAATCGCGGGAGAGGCCGCCACGATATTTCCCGATTCGAGATATCCCACCCCTCCGAAGAAGTCCCCCACGGTTCCTCCCGCCTCGCGCACGATGAGAGCTCCCGCCGCCATGTCCCATGGCTTGAGGTGAAGCTCCCAGAAGCCGTCGAGCCTCCCCGCGGCGACGTGGCTCAGATCGAGAACGGCCGCGCCCGCTCTCCGGATATCCCTGCAGCCGCGAAACAGATCCCCGAAGACGCGGAGATAGGAATCGAGATGCTGCGGCGCGCCGAACGGAAATCCCGTTCCGAGGAGACTCGCATCGAGGCTCCGCGCTCCGGAAACGCGTATCGGGTTTCCGTTGAGCGTGGCGCCGCATCCGGCCTCCGCTTCGAAAAGCTCCTCGCGCAGCGGGTCGTACACGCAGGCGACCGTGATCCGCCTCCGCTCCATGAGAGCGACGCTGACGCCGATCGACGGGTATCCGTGTATGAAGTTCGTCGTGCCATCGAGCGGATCGATGATCCAGAACGCGTCTTCGGTCTGGGGCACGGCGCTCTCCTCCGCGAGAAAGCCGATCGAGGGAAACGCGGCACCGAGCGTTTCCTTGATCATCGCCTCGCTCGCCGTATCGACCTCGGTGACGAAATCCTTTTTCCCCTTCGCGAGGATCCTCCCCGTGCTCCCCGCCTGGAACCGCTCGCGCACGAACGCGCCCGCCGCGAGCGCGGAGCGCTTCGCCGCCTCTCTCAAGTCGCTCATTCGACCCCCTTTGCAAGAAGGCACCGATCGGGAAGCTCGACCGCGAGCCCCTCGGCAAGCACGCCGAGAAAGGCCCTCACCGTCGAGGAGAGATACCGTCTGGCCGGAATGACGAGGCCGAGCGTCCGCTCGAAGGCGAGCCCCTTGATCCTGATCTCGACAAGCGCCCCCCGCGCGATATCGTCCCGGACAAGCTTCTCGGGCAGAATCGCGATCCCGAGCCCCGCGGCGGCGAGATTCCGAATCGCCTCGGGGCTGTCGGTCGTCATGGTGACGCGCGGCGAGACGCCGTGCTCCGCGAGAACCGACTCGATGATGCGTCTCGTGTTGGCTCCCTCATGAAAAGAGATGAACGGATGCTCGGCGAGCGACGCGGGAGGAAGCGCCCGTTTGCCCGCGAGGGGGTGCCCCGGGCGGGCGACGATCAGCAGCCTCTCGGCGTACACGGGAAACACGTCGAGATCGACGCCTTTCTCCACCGGGAGCGTGCCCACGACAAGGTCGAGACGACCGGCCCTGAGCTCCCTGAGAAGCGGACTGGTCCCCATTACCTCGAGCGAGATATCGATCCCGGGATGCCGCTCGCGAAAACGCGAAAAGACGCTCGGGAGAACGTAGGAGCTCGCCGCGTCGATCGTACCGATCGCGATTTTCCCCCGGACGAGACCTTCGAGATCGGCGACCTCGCGCGAGAGCTCCTCCTCGAGACGCGCGAACCGCCTCGCGTAGCCGAGAACGATCTCCCCCGCGCGGGTGAGGCGCATGCCGCGACCCTCCGCCACGACGAGCCTCGCGCCAAGCTCTTCCTGGAGCTTCCGGAGCGCGACGCTGAGGGCGGGCTGCGTCACGAAATGCGCCTCGGCGGCGGCCGTGAGACTCCCGAGCTCGGCGACGGAGACAAAATATTTCAGCGTCGTCAGATTCATAGTATTAATTTATACCTTTGATAAGAATAATAAAATTGTTTTATCCTGTAAAGAGGATAGAATCTTTGGCGTTCGCGCGTTCGGCGCGATCGAGTCACGAATTCACGAAAGGAGCGTTCATGGAGATCAAGAAGAAGCTGACGAAACCGAAGGGCAAGCTCGGCATTCTCACGCCGGGGATGGGCGCCGTCGCGACGACCTTCTACGCCGGAGTCGAGGCGGTCAGGCGCGGCCACGCGAAGCCGTTCGGCTCCCTCACGCAGATGGGGACGATCCGTCTCGGCAAACGCACCGATAACCGCACCCCCCTGATCAAGGATTTCGTTCCGCTCGCCGGAATGGACGATCTCGTCTTCGGCGGTTGGGACATCTTCGAGGACAACGCGTACGAGGCCGCGATGCACGCAGGCGTGCTCGAGCCCGCGCTCCTCGAAAAGGTGCGTCCGTTCCTCGAGAGCGTGAAGCCGATGAAGGCGGTCTTCGATCAGAATTACGTGAAGCGCCTCTCCGGCACGTGGGTGAAGAAGGGCAAGACGTGGTGGGACCTCGCCGAGCAGCTGAAGGAAGATATTCTCGCCTTCAAGGAGCGCGAGAAATGCGACCGGCTCGTCATGGTCTGGTGCGCGAGCACCGAGATCTTCCTGAAGCCGACGGAGGCGCACCGGGATATCGAATCGTTCGAGAAGGCGCTCAAGGCGCGGAGCGCCGAGATCGCGCCGAGCATGGTGTACGCCTATGCGGCGCTCTCGCTCGGCATCCCCTTCGCGAACGGCGCGCCGAACCTCACCGTCGACGTGCCCGCCCTCGTCGAGCTCGCCCGCGAGAAGGGCGTCCCCGTCTGCGGCAAGGACTTCAAGACGGGACAGACCCTCATGAAAACGATCCTCGCCCCCGGCCTCAAGTCGCGCATGCTCGGCCTCAACGGCTGGTACTCGACGAACATCCTCGGGAACCGCGACGGCGAGGTGCTCGACGATCCCGAATCGTTCAAGACGAAGGAGGAGAGCAAGCTCTCCGTCCTCGAGCACATCCTCCAGCCGAAGCTCTACCCCGACCTGTACGGGAAGTTCTCCCACGTCGTGCGGATCAACTACTATCCGCCGCGCGGGGACAACAAGGAAGGCTGGGACAACATCGACATCTTCGGATGGCTCGGCTACCCGATGCAGATCAAGATCAACTTCCTCTGCCGCGACTCCATCCTCGCCGCGCCGATCGTCCTCGACCTCGCGCTCTTCATGGACATGGCGCAGCGGGCCGGCATGCGCGGCATCCAGGAATGGCTCTCGTTTTACTTCAAGAGCCCGATGCACGCGGAGGGTCTCTACCCCGAGCACGATCTCTTCATCCAGCTCATGAAGCTGAAAAACACGCTGCGGTATTTGCAGGGAGAGGACCTCATCACGCATCTCGGGCAGGAGTACTACGACTGAGCAAGCCCCGGGGCGCGCGAGAATAGAGAAGAAAGGGGGCGTTCCGAACGCCCCCTTTCTTCATGTATGAGGCCGCCCCACGCAGAGCGGCTGCTATGGCTTGAGAACGGGATTGAGGATTTCGCCGCGGCGATAGATCGTGAGCATGAACTTATCCCCCTTCATGCCCTTGACGAGCGCCTTGAACGCCGCGAGATTAGCCACCGGTTTGAGATTGAACGCCACGATAACGTCTCTCGGGGCCAATCCCCCCTCCTCGGCGGGAGAACCCGACTCGACCTCGGTCACGAGCACTCCGTTGACCTCGTCGGGGAGCTCAAGCGCCTGGCGATATCTGCTGGTGAGGTCGGTCAATCCGACGCCCGTGAGAAGCGCGAGCTCGGGAGCGACCTTCTCTTCGTCTTCCTCTTTCGCTATTTGAACTGATTCCGAGGCTTCCTCGGGCCTCCGCGCGACGGTCATCGTAACGCTTGTGCTTTTGCCTTCGCGGATAATCTGAAGCTCGGCCCTCTCCCCCGGGTGAATTGCTGAGACGCTCCTGCGGAGATCGCCCCTGTTCTTGACTTCCTTGCCGTTCACCGCGGTGACAATATCGTTCACCTTGACACCCGCTTGCATCGCAGGGCTTTCCTTGGAAACGGCGGTGATAATGACCCCTTCCCCTCTCTTGATTCCGAAGAACTCGGCCTTATCGAGAGTGAGATCGTCCGTGGAGATTCCGAGATACCCGTGGATCACCCTGCCGTGCTTGATAAGATCTTCCATGACACTCTGCGCGACGTCGATCGGGATGGCGAAGCCGATGCCGGCGTAGTCCCCGGTGTTGGAGACGATCATGTTGTTGATTCCGACGAGCTCCCCTCTCGTGTTGATGAGGGCGCCGCCGGAGTTCCCGGGGTTGATCGCCGCGTCGGTCTGAATGAGCTCCACATCCACCTGCCTCTCGGCAACGGCTTTCGAGAGACCGCTCACGATTCCCATCGTGACGGTCTGGCCGACCTGGAACGGAT
>JBFYZM010000041.1:0-3969 GCA_041309505.1 Candidatus Krumholzibacteriota bacterium | reverse complement strand
TTCAGCGAGGAGATCAAAATCAAGGCGATCAGGCATCCGAACGTCGCGTTCGACGAGTACCACATCCGGTACCATCCGCGGATCGGAGAGGTGAAGCTCGAGAAATGGCGAGACGGATTCCGGAATCTGTGGTATCTCGTAAGACTCAGATGCACGCGATAAGGAGTGTCGAATGCTCAAGAGCCTGTTTCTCATCGTGCTGACGGTTTTTATCAACACCACGGGGCAATTCATGGTCAAGACGGGAATCAATCGGGTCGGCGCGGTGAGCCTGACCGACATTCATGCGATCATCAGGGCTCTCTCCTCGGCGCTCGTCATCGGCGGGTTCGTCGTGTATTTCATCAGCGCGCTCGTCTGGATCAGCATTCTCTCGAAGGCGGAGCTCAGCTGGGCGTTTCCGATTTTGAGCCTTTCCTACGTCCTCACGGCGATCCTGTCGCCGGTCCTGCTCAACGAGAGTTTTTCCGCCCAGCGGCTCATCGGGACGCTCGTGATCTGCTTCGGCGTATTCCTCGTCTACAAGACGTACTGAGGCGCGGCATTTTTTCAAGAATGGAAACCGCCGTATTCGTTCTCGAGACCGTCGTCGTGATCCTCTCGTTCCTCGCGGGACTCGGAGCGATCGGCGGACCCGTGATCGCGCGGCTCGCTCTCGCCTTTTTCTCGCTTTTCGCCATTCCCGGATACTCGCTGAGCGCGATCGTGTTCCGGTCGAGGGCTTCGATTCCCGAAGCCGCGTGCCGGATCTTTTCGCTGGGACTCGCTTTCGCATCCGCCGTCGTGTGTGCGGGCTTCGTGCCGGGCGTTTCCTATCGCGCGATTTCGTTTTTCGCCTCCGCTCTCGCGATCGTGCTCGCGTTCGCCGCGCTCCTGCTCCGAAAGCACGAGGGGGAGGCTTCGGGGGCTCATCGCTCCGGAGACGCTGTGCGTGAGACGGGGCGGCCGCGTTTGAACGCCGCAATCGCGGGATGCGCTCTCTTCGTCCTCTGCGCCGGCGCCTTCTCGGGCACGGGGGAGATGGGATGGAATACGGATTCGCTCGACCACGTGAGCTACGTGAACCGGAGCGTCGAGAGCGGCGTCCTGTTTCCCAACGACTCGTATTATCGGGAAGGGGACGGCATCTCGGCCGATCCGCGAAAAGGGCTCTGGCATCCGGTGCTCTCCCTCTGGACGTATCAGACGCACGAATCCGCTGACCGCGTCTGGCGCGACATGCCCGCTTTCCTCTCGTTCTTCGCCGTCTGCGCGTTTCTCTTCTATGCGATCCAGCTCTGCGGGTCGACGCGCTGCGCGGCGCTGTCATTTGCGTTCTTCATTCTGTTCTACGGCGGCGAAGGGATCGCATGGCTCGCGAAGGTCGGATTCAGCAAGAACATCGCTCAGATCGTTCTCTGGATCGACATGGCGTTTCTCCTCGCGTACTACCGCACGGGGAGGAGGGCGTATCTTTTCTCGGGCGCGTTCCTCGCGTGCGTCGGCGCGGCGTACCATGTCGTGTTCGCGATGCTGCTCGGCGTTTCCCTCGCGGGTGTCTGCCTGTACGTCACGCTCATGCGCGGCGGCTTCAGCTGGCGCGGCGCGTTCTGGCGCAGCGTTCCGTTCCAGCTCGCGGGAATGGCGATCCCGCTCGCGATCAGGGCCCCCGGCGCCTTTGCCGCTTCCAACTCGATTCATACGCACCTGCAGGGGATGCTCGTATTTTCCTCCCATCTGGCGATCGTCGATCCGGCCGAGCTCGTGACGCGCTACGGACTTGTTTTCTTTTTCGCGCTTCTCGCCGCTCCGCTCTTTCCGCTCGTCGCGGGGCGCGCCGAGCGGCGCGGTCTGGTGTTCATGCTCTTCCTCGTGCCCGTGGTTCTCGTGTTCGACCCTCTCATCGCCTCCGCTCTCGAGAGGCGAATCGGGTATCTGCACTATCGCATCCTCGATGCGGCGCCTCTTGTCGTCATGCTCGCCATCACCGTCGGAGGGCTCGTCGAGCGGCTCGTGAAGGGCGGGGCGGGAGCAGGGGAGGACGGACCGGGCGCGCGGCCGATCCTGTCGGCGCGCGGCGCCGCGAACCGAGTCATGGCCACGGTTTTCCTTGCTCTCTTTATCGCGTTTCCTCTGCGCACGACGGCGTCGAATGTCGCGGGTTCCGCTCGCAGGCTCATGGAGAAGCCCTCGTCGGTCTCTCCACCGTACGCATCGCTGTTCTCCGCGCTCGATGGGAAGATACCGGATCATTCCGTCATCGCGAGCGACCCCGCGACGAGCTACATCCTTTCCGCATATACGACTCAATTCGTCACGGTCGTCCTCGACCAGCATTGCTCTCCAGCCGACACGAGCGCGATCGAGCGGCTTCGCGAGGCGAGGAACCTCCTGAGCCCGTCGATACCGCTCTCGGCGAGCAAGGCGTGGCTCGAGCGGACGGGCGTGGACTACGTGCTCGTCAACGCGAATCCACCCGAAACGGCCGATTTCTTCAATTCCTTCCTGCCCGGGGAGGCGTTGCGAACGCGCGAGAAGCTCTCTTCATGCCCGTCGCTTTTCACGAGCGTGCTCGATCGGGACGGATTTTGCCTGTTCAAGCTGCGCCGCGATCTTCCCGGAGCATTGGAAGAAGACGCGTGCGCGGTCGCGCGCGCGGCGGCCGTTCCGTGCCCTGCGTCGGGCGGGAGCTCGGACAATGAAGGGATCGACGACGGCGAGGGGACGGACGTCGGCGCGGGGATCGCTCTCGTGAATCTGACCGTCGATAATTATATGCTGCGTTCCGGCGATACCCTTGCCGGGCATTTCTGCTGGAAGGCGATGCGGCGAGCGGATTTCGGCCTTCCTCTCGACGTGATCGTTCGGATCGATGCCGCTTTTCCGAAAGGGGCGCTGTACCGCGATTGGTACGGCAAACAGTATCGCCGGATCATCGAGCGGAGGGCGGGCGCGTATTACCGCTTCACGTGGCGTACCCGTCTCATGAGCGGCCCGGCCTATCCCGACATGTGGGAGGACGGACGCGCGGCGAGACAGGACTTCGCCCTGCCCCTTCCGGCGTCGATCGCACCTGGCCCCTACGAGGTGCGCGTCAAGGTGATTCGCGCGGCCTATCTCGAGAACCGGAGCGTGGCTGATTATCTTTCGAACGACGATTCGCTGCAGGGCGTGCCCGTCGGAATGATCTATCTTCGGGGAGAGATCGGAGGCGGGATATCCGTCCGGACGGATGCACGGACGCGGGCGCATCATGCGAGGTGACGCAGCATGACGACGCATGAAGAGGGCCGATATCGAATCGCGTACTTCTCCGACGCGCCATGGTTCGGCGGCGCCGAGAGATACCTGCAGCTTCTCGCGACCGGGCTGAACCGGGAGGAGTTCCGCGCGGAGCTCATCATGAACCGCAATCTCCGTCTCGGGACTTTTGCCGCGTCGATGGCGGACGCAGGCGTTCCCGTGCACGAAGTATCGCTCGACATACCCCATTCTCCCGCCGGGATTTCGCATTTCATGGGTCTGCTCCGGCGTCTCCGGCCCGCGATCCTCCACTGCAACCTTCCCGGACCGTGGGGGTCGCAGTACAGTCTCGTGGCGCCGCTCGCGCGGCTCGCGGGCGTGCGGCACGTCGTGACGACGGAGCATCTTCCCATGGTATCCGCGTTCGCGAAGGGAAATCTGCTGCGGGGTTTCGGAAGCCGGTGGGTCGAGCGCGTCATCACGGTGAGCGAGAATAACGTTCGCTACCTGGTGGATTATCACGGAGTGCCGCGGCAGAAGATCCGTGTCGTGCGGATCGGCGTTCCCGAGCCGGCCCACGGACAGTCCGCCGGAATACGGGGGACGCTCGGCATCGCGAAAGAGGATTTTCTCTGTGCGATGATCGGGAGCCTCGAAGAGCGCAAGGGGCATGCCCGGGCCTTCGATGCCCTCGCCTCGCTTCCCGGCGGCGTGAAGCTGATCGTCGCGGGAGCGGGAGAGGAGGAG
>JBFYZM010000040.1:0-7047 GCA_041309505.1 Candidatus Krumholzibacteriota bacterium | reverse complement strand
GTCCTCGACCGACGCCGCGTATTGCGCCTCGATCATGAGACGCTCTCGTTCCGTCGCCTTTCCGGCGTGGTGAAGCGCCCGCGCATATGACTTCGCGGCCTCGGTGCCGTTGAAGGATCTCGCGTGGGTCTTTCCGAGAATGAGATGCGCCATGGCGAAGGTCGAATCGATCTCGATAGCCTTCGTGCAGCTCCGGAGGGCTTCCTCGGAATAGAGCTTGTCGAGCGCGTCTCTTCCTTTAAGGTAATACATGTAGGCATCGATCGATGACGTCGTCACGTCGATCACCGGACGCTGCGTCTCCTCGATCTTGCGCTCCGAGAGACCGATGCCGCGGGAGATCTGCCGGCTCAACTTGTCCACCTGCTCCGGAATGCTCTCGAGACCCCGGCCGTCGGCCTGCGCGACCGCGAGGCTCCCCTTCGAGCCGACGTCCAGTACCTTGATGTCGGTTACGAACCTGTCCCCGAGCTTGGTGAAAGAGCCGATAACGAGCGCGTCGATCTTCTCCCGGCGGCAGAGCTCGAAGCCGAGGTCCGCATCGATGTCCTCGACTCCCTGTTTTCCCGCCTGCTTGACGAGGTCGCGCAGGCGTTCCCACGTCACCACCTGAATATACTGCGACTGCTCGAGGCTGGTGATGAGGAGATTCGGAATTACTTTCTTGAGGTTGTCGTACTGCGGGTCGCCCGTCTGGTTCTCGAAGGTGATAACGGCGACGGGATGGCGCTCCGTCGAAACGGCCTCGCTGAAGAGCACGGGCCGCACAAAGGAGTAGATTGTGACCGAGGCGGCGGCGACGCAGAGAGCGACGAGTAATCTTGAGTAGCGTTTCCACGAGCGCCGTCCGCCGGCGGCCGACGCACGGCTCGATGCCGCATCCGCCGTTCCGGTCCTCGAAGCCGCTCCGGCCTCGCTGCCCTTCTTCAGGGCGCGCAGATCGGCGATGAGCTCGTCGGCATGCTGATATCGCACCGCGGGGTCCTTCGCGAGCGCCTTCGCGACGATGCGGTCGAGCTCCATGGGAACCCCCGCGCGCACTGCGGTGAGCGGCTCCGGCGTCTCGTTCAGGATCGAATAGAGCACCGCCTGCTCGTAATCCCCCTTGAAGGGCGTGCGGCCGGCCGCCATTTCGTAGATGACGGCGCCGAGAGACCAGATGTCGCTGCGGCGGTCCGCTTCCTCGCCGCGCGCCTGCTCGGGCGACATGTACGCCGTGGTTCCGAGCGTCGTCCTCGTCTTCGTGAGCTTGCTTTGCCCCGACATCTTCGCGAGGCCGAAGTCCATTATCTTCACGAGGCCGCCCGCTTCGATCATGACGTTCGCGGGCTTCACGTCGCGGTGGACGACGCTCTTGCGGTGCGCCGCGTCAAGGCCTTGCGCGATTTGTATGGCGAGATCGAGCGCCTCGTCGATCTTGAGAGGCCCCCGGGCGATGCGGTCCTTGAGGCTCTCCCCCTCGACGTACTCCATCGCCATGAAGAGGCGCCCGTCCGCCTCGTCGATCTCGTGAACGACGCAGATGTTGGGGTGGCTGAGGGATGCCGCGGCCCGCGCCTCATGGAGGAAGCGCGCCTTCTCCTCGGCGCTTTCGACTCCTCGCGGGGCGATGAACTTGAGCGCGACGGTGCGTCCGAGCTTCGTATCTTCCGCGCGGTACACGACACCCATGCCGCCCGCGCCGAGCTTCCCGACGATTCTATAATGGGATATGAAGCTATCGTCCATAAGATCGCGCAGGAAGAATCTCGCGTTTTCGGAAGATTCCCTCCAGATAGAATGCGAGTTGATGCTTTTATTAAGTAAATGCCATCGTTCAGCCGTCTAATAATCACTGTAGCAATGAGAGATGCTTGTGTCAACGGATTGCGGAGATCGGCGGCTCGTGCCTTTCCCCGGGAAATCGTCCGGAATCCCTGGTGTTTGGTTGACACAACCGCTTTATTGTGATACAGTTATGCCGAATCAATTACAGCATGACGATATTCCCGAATCGTTCTCGACGGCCCTTCAATGAAAGAGGGAAACGGACATGAAGCGAATGAGGGATGTATTTCCCGCGGCATTCGTCGCGCTGGCCCTGATGCTGTGCGCGTCCACGCCTCTCGAATCCGCCGATACCAAAATCTACGCCGATCATCAGGTCATTGTGAAGCTCAGGCGAGGCCTGCTCAAGACCGACGGCGACAAGATTCGCGGAGAGCTCCGATCGAAGACGAAACATCGTTTCAAGCTCATCGACGTCGAGCTCTGGGACATATCGGGAATGACGGTCGATGAGGCGATCAAGAAATACCGCGGAGATCCCCGTATCGAATACATCGAGCCGAACTACATTCTCCGCGCAGACGAAGTCATTCCCAACGATCCGTCTTTCCCGCTTCTCTGGGGGCTCCACAACACTGGCCAGAGCGGCGGTACGCCGGATGCGGACATCGACGCTCCGGAGGCGTGGAGCTTCCAGACCGGGGCTCAAGTGGTGATCGGCGTTATCGACACCGGTGTGGATCGGACCCACCCGGATCTCGCCGCCAACATGTGGACGAACCCGGGGGAAATAGCCGGCAACGGCCTCGATGACGACGGTAACGGGTACGTCGATGACGTCCACGGGTGGGACTTCGTGAACGGCGACAACGATCCGATGGATGATCACGGGCACGGAACGCACTGCGCGGGAACGATCGCCGGGATCGGCGACAACGGGATCGGTGTCGCCGGCGTGTGCTGGCACGCCCGCGTCATGGCGCTCAAGTTTCTGGACGCGGGAGGATACGGCACCACCTCCGCCGCCGTCCTCGCGGTCGAGTATGCGACGGCGAACGGTGCCCGGTTGACGAGCAACAGCTGGGGGGGCGGGAGCTATTCCCAGGCCCTGTATGACGCGATCGCCGCGGCGCGCGACGCGGGAGTGCTCTTCATCGCCGCGGCCGGAAACGACGCGGTAAACAACGACCTCTATCCCCACTATCCTTCGAGCTACGATCTGGACAACATCATCGCCGTGGCCGCCACGGATCGGTATGACGATCTGGCCGATTTCTCGTGCTATGGAGCCGCGTCGGTTGATGTGGGGGCCCCCGGCGCCGACGTGTACAGCTGTCTGCCGGGCAGCGGCTACGGGTACAAGAGCGGAACGTCGATGGCCACTCCGCACGTGTCGGGCGCGGTGGGCCTGCTCTGGTCCGAGTATCCCGGAGTGTCTTACGCGACGGTCAAGAATCGAATGCTCGCGTCGGCCGATGCGATCCCGGCGCTTGTCGGGAAGACGGTCTCGGGGGGGCGCTTGAACCTGTACGGGTTCCTGTTCCTGTCCGTGCCCGATTCGATATCGCCGGCGGCCGTGAGCGATCTGGCCGTGAGCGACACCGCGTCGAACGCGCTGACGCTCACGTGGACGGCGACCGGCGATGACGGCGTGTCGGGCAGGGCTTCGGTGTATGACGTGAGGTATTCGCTCTCGCCCATCGATTCGAACAACTTCGATTCCGCCATCCAGGTCGAGGGTGAGCCTCGCCCGCAAACGGCGGGGACCGCGGAGACGCTCGAGGTTCACGGGCTCGATTTCAATTCGACATACTTTCTTGCGCTCAAGGTCAATGATGAGTGGGGGAACGCGTCGCTGATCTCCAACGTGCCCTCCGCCATGACTCTCGGCGTGCCCCGCATCGCGGTGAGCCCCGATTCACTCGCCGACAGCCTGTGGACCGGCGAGCAGTCGAAGCATACGCTCGTGATCGAGAATACCGAGCCGCATTCGACGCTGGATTTCTGCATATCGATCGCAGGGACGGGTGTGAGCGTCGCCCCCGTGTGCGGCACCGTGTCCGCGGCATCGAGCATGAACGTCGAAGTGACATTCGATGCTTCAGGGCTCTTCGGCGGCAACTACAACTCGCAGATTAGGGTGACCAGCAACGATGCGGCTGACTCCGTCGTCACGGTCGGAGCGTTTCTGCATGTGACCGGCGCATCTGATATTTCGGTCTCGGATACGCTCCTGGACTACGGGGCGGTGTTCATCGGAGGCTCGGCGGCGGACACGGTGGTGGTGAGGAACGTGGGGACGGACACGCTGCGGGTGAGCGGCATTTCGGTGGATAGCGGTGACTTCACCCTCGATACGGCGCCGTTCGTGCTGGGTCCCGCGGGGCGCCGGGATCTCGTGGTGGCGTTCGGGCCGACCGCGACGGGGCTGCGTGAGGGGACGTTGACGATATCGAGCGATGACCCGGACGAGGGAGAGGTGGATGTGACGCTGCGGGGCGAGGGATTGCTGCCGCCGGTGATCTCGGTGGCGCCCGACTCGCTTGCGGACAGCCTGTTGACCGGGCAGACGTCGACGCACCAGGTGACGATCTCGAATAGCGGGGTGAGCGATCTGGTATGGGAGGCTCAGGGGGCGCCGACGGAGGTATCGGGGAGCGGTACGTACGCTTTGACGGTGCCCGTGACGGAAGGGATAGATCCGGAGACGGGAGAGGCCTTCAGGAACGAGAACGTTCGCACGGTTGGGATACAAGCGTTGCTGCGTGATCTGAGCGGAGTGCGCATCCTGTGGGATGTCTATCATGGGGAGCTCTCATCGAGCTACTGGTCGACCCTCGTGTCGGATGTGCAGGCGCGAGGGGCGACGGTGACGGAGAACTCCCAGGTGATTACGGCGTCGGTTCTCGAGGAGTATGACCTCCTGTGGGTGTTGGATGGGCCGACGTCTTTCAGTGCATCCGAGATCGCGGCCGTGCAGGCGTGGGTGAGAAGCGGGGGAGCGTTGATCTTTGAGGCCGATGAATCGACGGCGCGGATCAACGCCCTGCTGTCGGGGCTCGGGTCCGGGATCACGCTGCTTTCCCCGGACGGGACGGCCGGGGTAACGACGGCGGTGTACCCGCATGCGACGACCAGGGACGTGGCGAGTGTGTACATCATCGCTCCGAGGGGGCAGCTCTCCGTGGCGGCGCCGGCCGGCCGGGCGGTCAATGATGTGACAGGGAATATCATATGCGCCTACAGCGAGGTCGACGAAGGGAGATTATTCGCGATTTCGGACGAGATCTTCCCCGACGAGCCGATTGCGCAGGCGGACAACCAGCTGTTCGCGAACCAGGTGGTCGATTGGCTGACGGGGGGTGCGGTGGATTGGTTGGTTGTGACGCCGGTTTCGGGGACGGTGGCCGCGGGTGCGACCGACACGGTGGATGTGACCTTCGATGCCGCGGGGTTGTTCGGCGGCAACTACGAAGGCGATCTGGAGATTCTGAACAACGATCCGCTCAATCCCGACGTGAGGATTCCCGCGTTTCTGCATGTGACCGGGGCTTCGGACATCTCGGTATCGGATACGCTCCTGGACTACGGGGCGGTGTTCATCGGAGGCTCAGCGGCGGACACGGTCGTGGTGAGGAACGTGGGGACGGACACGCTGCGGGTGAGCGGGGTATCGGTGGACAACGGGGACTTCACTCTCGACACGACGCCGTTCGTGCTGGGTCCCGCGGGGCGCCGGGATCTCGTGGTGGCGTTCGGGCCGACCGCGACGGGGCTGCGTGAGGGGACGTTGACGATATCGAGCGACGACCCGGACGAGGGAGAGGTGGACGTGACGCTGCGGGGCGAGGGATTGCTGCCGCCGGTGATCTCGGTGGCGCCCGACTCGCTTGCGGACAGCCTGCTGACCGGGCAGACGTCGACGCACCGGGTGACGATCTCGAACACCGGTCTGAGCGATCTCGCGTATAGCATTGCGATAGATCCGAGGTTCACGGAGGGGGCTCCCTCTCCGGTGGCGGGCGAGCCGATCATGGGAGCGAAGGATCCGACTCCGAACGAGACGAATCCGACGACGGAGCCGATAGAGGTCGAAGCTGTTTACAGCGGCGACTATCTGTCCTTTGGGATCAGCGCGTACGGGGAGATTATGCCGTACCAGTATCCGGTGGGGATCGAGCATTTGATGGTGGGTTCCTACCTTGCGGGGTATACGGTGGCCTACCGTTCCGGTGGCGCGGATTACGTAGGATATGCCGCATACTCGGCGCGGTCGGCGATCGTGCCGGTGTCGTACACGGAGATGGTGAATGACTCGAATCGTGTCGTGGTCGAAGTCGTGACGCAGACGACGGATCTTCGCTTGAGGATCAGGCAGCGGTTTACGTTCCCGCGGATCGAAAAGTATGTGCGAATCGAGACGACTCTCGAGAACACGTCGGGCGGGCAACTGGCGGACGTGGTGTTCAAGAGCTGCGCCGACTGGGACATGTATGCCAGCCCCGAAGGAGATAACTGGAACTACGATACGGCGCATAACATGGAGTACGCGTGGCAGGGGAAGAATGCGGCGATAGGCGGGAGCCGGCCGCCGGACTCTATGGATATCAATGGGTGGAATGATTATGCCGTTCGGGCGACGACGGTCGACTATCCCGCGGGCCCCGTGATGAGTTTCGACGGGTTTGAGGTGCTGCACTTCGAGATGGGGGATCTCGCGGCGGGGGAAGCGGCGAAGCTATTGACCGCGTACGCGGCAGGGGATGATCTGGCGGACCTCCAGAGCAGGATCGAACGGGGTCTGACAAGCTGGTTGGGCGCGGTGCCGGGCGCCGGGACGGTAGCCGCGGGCGCGACCGACACGGTGGATGTGACGTTCGATGCAGATGGGATGTACGGCGGCGACTATGAAGCGGATATCGTGATTGCGAACAACGATCCGCTCAATCCCGACGTGAGGGTGCCCGCGTTTCTGCATGTGATCGGGGCTTCGGACATCTCGGTGTCGGACACGTTCCTGGACTACGGGCCGGTGTTCATCGGAGGCTCGGCGGCGGACACGGTGGTGGTGAGGAACGTGGGGACGGACACGCTGCGGGTGAGCGGGGTATCGGTGGACAACGGGGACTTCACCCTCGACACGACGCCGTTCGTGCTGGGGCCCGCGGGGCGCCGGGATCTCGTGGTGGCGTTCGGGCCGACCGCGACGGGGCTGCGTGAGGGGACGTTGACGATATCGAGCGATGACCCGGACGAGGGAGAGGTGGATGTGACGCTGCG
>JBFYZM010000039.1:0-4197 GCA_041309505.1 Candidatus Krumholzibacteriota bacterium | reverse complement strand
ACCGCGTCGCCGTTCTTGACCATCACGGCGCCCTATATCGGAGGATTCCAATTCACCGGAACGAATCTTCGCCCCCAGAAGCGCGATCTACCTCCCGGGGTCGAGCTGAACTTCCGGTGGATTGGGGATGCCACGGCGTACGGCGGCGAGATCAGGTGCTACCAGTACGGGTGGGACGTCGCGGATCTGAACAACCCGAGCGACTGGGCCACGGATTGCAGTCAGTTCAATCTCGGCTGCAAGGCGATCTGGTATTCGGGGGTGCATACGCTCTACGTGCTATGCGAGGACAACTCGGGTTCGCAAACGCTCGGCCAGATCGAGATCAGCGTCGTTCCGTTCACGATGGACCGCAACCTCCTCTGGGTCGATGACTTCCGTTCGACGGACGACTTCCAGCAGATCGATTTCAATTTCCCGAGAGAGATGCAGCATGACAGCTTATGGCTCGGCCATTGCAAACGCACGATCGGATTCGATCAAACGCGCGACGTATACGACGCCGTGTATGGCGGATACAACTCGGCGCCGCCGAAGATAGCCCTGATAGGCCGGTACAAGAATATCATCTGGACGTTCAATTCCGATCTCACGACGAGCTGCTATGACGATATCATTCGATTCACGCCGGAGTCGATGATCAGCCAGTCGGCGGTCGCGATCAATTTCCTCTCGATCTTTCTCGCGAAGGGCGGGCACGTGCTGACGGAGGGTATGTCCGAAAAGGCCGCGGGTCTCGCCGCGATCCTTCCGGTCGTGCAGGCGGCGAGGGGGTTCCCGCTCAACATCAAATGCGAGATCCTGGGGAACTCCGACGGCTGCGAGGGGGATACGAGCGCCGTCAACTCATATCCCTACAAGGATTATTGCATCACGATGCTCGACAAGATCGACGGGGCTTTCCGTACCGATGCGGATATGCCGACGCGAAGGATACGCAACTACGACTGCATGTACCCGGGCGCGGTCAAGTCGATCGACGCATGGCACGACAGCGTTCCGGGAATGCCGAGCACCTTGAATCTCTGGTCGGTGATTCTGGGCGCGGGGCGTTATTACGCTCCGAATGAGCCGAGCCCGCGGCCCGGCGGATTCACCCCCGTCGAGATCTACGATCCCGCGTACTGGATGACTTGGAATGGCGTGCTGAGCCAGAGCTGTTTCCATCCGATGTACCGCATGAAGGCGAAAAACACGACATCCGCCGTCAACAACCAGACCGTGGCGCTCTGGGTGACGAAGTACGCGCATATCGTTCCCGACGTGGCTTCCGGGGTTGCAGTGGCGGCGCCGAGCGCGCATTTCGGCTTCGAGCTGTGGTTCTTCGACCGGACGCAGGGTAGGGCTGTCATCAATACGCTTTTCCAGAAATGGCAGATTCTGGCAACCCCATGATCGTTGCCCGGCTGCAAGGGACTGCAAAGGAGGCACGGTGAGTCTGATTCGACGGGGAATGGTTTTTGCTTTTGTGCTCCTCGGGATCTCGGCCCTATGCGCCGATACGCGGGCGCAAAGCGCCGTGGATACGATGCGTCTGGATATTGTGCCGCCCGATTCCGTCTATGTGATCAGAGACGGACGAAATATCGTCGTCGGCTGGTATCCGCCGGGCGCCTTGATCGAATCGGTTCAGGGCTCGATTACCGGATCGCGGCATTGGACCGGCTGGCGGGGACCCGATCCGAACATCTCCGAGGTCGAAATCACCGGCGTGTACGACGGCACCATCGATCGAACCCTCAAGGTCGGGCGAATCGTGCTCACGAATCCCACGGTGGATACGATCGGAGTCGAGTCATCGATCCGGATGTATGCCGAGTTGCGGGATCGCTTCGACACGTATTACAAGGAATTCAATCTCGGCACGGGTCACTATGTTCCGGGGACCCGCATTCCGATCAATCTGCTGGGATTGGCTACCGGCGATACGCTCAAGCTCGGCATCAGTCTCGCGTTCAGCGCGGGTATCATCGATACGACGTTCGACGGATCCCCCGCCTCCTTTGAAGTGGATCTTCAGACGAATGAAGGGTTCCATGTCTGGAGAGGGCTATCTCCTTTGCCGAGCCATATGAGCGTCATCACCGAGCTCTCGCGTGACGCCGCCTTTCTCGGGGTCGAGTACGATTCGCTCTATTTCAACGAGTGGCCCAAGATGGACGCGTTGGGAAGACCGTACTACGAGTATGTCGATGAAAACGCGTTCCCCGGATTCACCTATTATTACATCGTAACCTGTTTCGACAGGGGCTATTTCAGAGGCCAGACGCAATTCAACAAGACGGATAACTTCATCTGCGACGAGGACCCGGCGAATCCCGCGGATCCGGATAATCCTGTGCCGTGCGAGGGAGCCGGCAAGGTCATTACGGTGACGGTCAGCGCGGGGACCGACATGAAGTTGATTTTCGCGGTTCCGAATCCCTATCGCACCGGGACTTCGGCCGAAACTCATCCCTTCTATCACAACTACCCCGATCGCAGCATCAAGTTCTTCAACGTGCCGAAAGAGGCCGATATCAAGATCTATACGGTATCGGGGGATCTCATATGGGAAGCGCATCACAGCAGCCCGACGGGAGAGGACGGGATCGTCTCGTGGGACGTGAAGAATCAGCGCGGGCAGGAAGTCGGCTCGGGCGTCTATATCTATCGCTGCAAGAATTCCGCCGACGGATCGGATGCCTACGGGAAGATTGTCGTCATCAGATAGTTGCGATCCGAACCGGCGCCTGTCATGAACGAGCCGCCCCTTCCGAGGGGCGGCTTTTTCCTGCCCCTCGCCTCTTGACGCGCGGCGCATTTTCTGGGAACATCACGCTTTACCGCAGAGAGTTCACGAATGGAAATCGGCGTACGCCGGCGGCATCGGTAGGCTTCAGAAGGCGCAGATCGATGCGATCGAATGAAAGGACAGGTCCGTGCTGAGAACGAACTCGAAATGGTGCGTCATCCAGTCGGTCGCCGGCGGGATCGCTCATCCGCGTATTCCGCTGAAGAACCCGTACCTCGTCGATCAGGGAGGGGGGGTCCACATTCTCCCGGGCGTCGGCGGGATCACGTATAACGTCGCCGTCGGCGATTCGGCCTTCAGCTTCGCGGGGGACCATGTGGAGCCCGGCGTGAGCATGACCCTCGACGAGAGGGAGCGGGACGGCGCGAACCTCGGAGCGCTCTGCATCCTCGCGTGCGTCGGAAACGAGGCGCGCGTCGTGAGCGGCGCGGCGCTGCACGCGCGAGGCATCGTGACGGGAAAGCACGGCGGCGTGGAGCACATCATCGTCGATTTCGCTCCGGCCGTCCTCGAGAAGCTCGCCATCGGCGACCGCATCCAGATCAAGGCGATCGGCCAGGGGCTCCGGCTCGAGGATTTTCCGGACGTGCAGGTGATGAGCCTCGATCCGGGGCTGCTCCGGAGGATGGGAATAGTCTCTCGGCACAATCAGCTCATCGTGCCGGTGACGCACGTCATTCCGGCCTCGATCATGGGATCGGGGACGGGATCGCGCCACAGCTTCAGCGGGGATTTCGACATCCAGGTCGCTGACCGGGATCTGGTGCGGAAATACGGGATCGAGAGCCTTCGCCTCGGAGACGTCGTCGCCATCCGGGACGCGGATTGCAGGTTCGGGCGATCGATTAAATCGGGCGCGATCACGATCGGGATCGTCGTCCACGCATCCTGCGTCGTCAGCGGACACGGTCCCGGAGTTACGGTGATCATGACAACGTCGAAAAAGCTCGTCGTGCCGAAGATCGAGCGGGAAGCCAACATCGCGCGCTATCTCGGCATCGGGCGGTTTCGCGGGCCCGCGTCGCGCGGGCGTCGGAGGAAAAAGTAACACGCACGGTTCGTGAACGGGCCCGATTCGCTCGGGAAGCGATCGCGCGGAGCGTCGGCTGGACGGCGCTGGCAGTTCTCCTCGCGGGGGCGGCGCCTGCGCCCGCCGGGCTTCTCGCCCGCGGCGAGAGCGCCGGGTCGGTCCCCCCATCGCCGGTCGCGGTTTCATCCCCGAAATGCTCCTCTCTCTTGCGCGAGCTTTGCGCCGCGGCCCGGCCTACGGATACGATCGCCGTCTGGATCTTTCTCTCCGACAGGGGAGTTGAAGAGGGAAAGGCACATGAGCTCTGCCGCTCCTCGCGCGCGGCGAATCGCCGCATCCTTCGCGGAGGCGCGTCCGTTTCCGCGCGCGACCT
>JBFYZM010000038.1:0-7195 GCA_041309505.1 Candidatus Krumholzibacteriota bacterium | reverse complement strand
GATTCGGGGGTCGGGATGTGCCAGTGCGATCGGCGTCATGTTCTCCATCTCCTTATAGGCGGCGGCCACCTCTGCCGGCGCCCCGTAGGTTTCGATGATTTTTCCGAGCGCGGCTTCGGGGGCGAGGCCGGGCTCCGAGTCGAGCGCCTGCTCGAGCGCGGTCGTGAGGTGCTCTTCCGCGTCGGACAGGGCGTCCTGGATGGTCGCGCGGTCCGCTCCCGCGAGCGCCGCCTTGAGCTTCACCAGGTAGTCCTCGATCGTTTTATTCATGGTACGTTCCTTTCAGGACTGAATCGACGAAGCCCTTGTTCTCGTTCCAGATTGCGGTCCAGCGATCGAGGGCGACTCGTCCCTCCTCCGTGATGCGGTAGTAGCGCCGCGGAGGGCCCGTCACGGAAGGCTCCACCGTGCTTTCGAGGAGCCCCGTCCTTTCGAGCGACCTCAGCACGGGGTAGAGGGCGCCCTGCTTCATCATCGGCACGTCCTCGCTTCCCGCGTCGATGAGCTTCGCGATCTGGTAGCCGTAGATCGGCTCCGAAGCCCTGCTCACGACGCTGAGAAGCACGAGCGCCGCGGTGCCGGCGTTCAGCTCCTTCTGAAACTTCCTGTCTTCGGTGCGCATCTCATTCAAGGTTCAATCCCCCTATTTGCCATCGGCACCATTATCAACTTACCACTAGTGGTATACTAATAGTAGTACGTCGAAATGTCAAGAAGGTTTCAGAAATTTCCAGGATTTTCAAAAAGATGGAACCATTCAGCCGGCTCGATACTATATCTGGATAGCCCTCAAACAGGTCCGTGAGAGGCGGCGAATACCGCCGGGGTTCGATAAGAATACTATAAGGTTGACGCACAACCTTTCAATAAAGGGGACGGCTTTGGGACCGGCCCCTTCTTCATTGGGGGGGGATTTTCGTCGGAATGCGCGGTAGCCGCGGCGGCATCAGGTCGAAATGAGATAATGGAAGAGCTGCGTCCGGTTCTTGACGCCGAGCTTTCGATAGAGCTTCCAGAGATGGTTCTTGACCGTTTTTTCGCTGATTGCGAGCTCGCGCGATATCTCGCGGTTGTTCCGGCCGCTGAGCAGGTGCATGAGAATTTCCTTTTCTCTCCTCGAGACCTTCGATGGCCCGCCGCTGAAGGCGGGATTTGCCATGAGCCGGGGAAGTCCGATTGTCTCGGTCCGCCCCTTGCCGAGATCCGCGACGAGGAGGCCGATCGATCTCGCCTCGTCGGCGAGCGCTTCGAACCGCGCGCACAGACCGTTCATGGCGCCGACGACCGCTTCGATCCTCTCGTCGAGAGGAGCCTGAGCGGGAGCGACGAGAGCGCCGATGACCGCGTCGAGCTCGACCGCGTCAGCCCGGGGCCTGGCGGCGACCGACGTGTCGGATGCGGCGTACCGGCCGGTATATTCTTTCACCACGGTCATTCGGCGGTCTCCACGGGCTTTCGGGACTTCATCGATTTCGCGCGCGCATTGTGCGAGAGCATTTTTCTCATCCAGTTCATATGTTCCGTGTGCCTGATGCAGGCGCCGGCGCCCGAGGCGAAGCCCTGGAGCGCGATGAGGTCTTCGGACTCGTAGATGACGTCGGCCGACCGGCTGCTCACGTTGAGCACGCCGACGAGCTCGTCCCGCACGATGATCGGCACGACCATGGCGGAGGTGAGCGACGGGTCCTTGTATTCGAGCCCCGGGTACTTGTCGTAATCTGACGGGCTGGAGAGGAGTATAGGTTCGCGGTGTTGAGCAGCATATCCGGCTATCCCCTCTCCCAGCCCCTGTCTCCGGTTCAATATATCTGGTACGCCGTGTCCGCAGACCGAGCGGACGACGATCTCCTTCTTTTCCTCCTCGAACAACATGAGGGAAGCGCGGTAGCAGGAGAAGGTCTCGACGCAAATGGTCGTGATCCGATCGAAGATGTTCTGCAGATTCGTCTCGACGCTGATGATCTGGCTGATGCTGCTGAGCGCGAGCACGCGATTGGAATGGCGGCGGAGCCGCGCGTCCGCTTCCTCGCGCACGCGCTGGAGCTCCCGGTGCATCGCGATGACGTGCCGCTGCTGCTGCGCGAGGTAACCGACGAAGACGATGACGACGAGAGACAGCCCGGCGATGAGGACCATTTCCGTCTTCATCCATGGCCAGAAGCGGGCGACTCGTTCGCTCAGGAGCGGCGGAATCGCCGTGCCGAGCCCTATCGTCGTGAGGACGAGTATGCCGGCGACCAGGAACCAGTTGCGCCAGATGTTCCGGTAGAACCCGCTGTCGGCGGACGCATGCGGTTCTTTGCCGCCGGATCTCGCGGGTCGGGGCGCTTCTGTTTTCGCAATCGTCATTTCCGCTCTTTCTTCTTCTGTTTCTCGTTGCCGGGATCGCTCGCGTTTCTTCGGCGACTCGTCCCGGCGACGCACAACGCAACCGCGGTGCCAGCATGCCCCGAAGGCGACCTTGGTCCCACTGCCGGGGCTCGAAGAACGATGGCGCTTCGTGTCGAATCGCTTCGGCGCCGAGAATCCGTGCGGAAGTTAGCTTATAAAAATTATGGCAGGTAATGTTATTACATGAAATCGGCGTGTTCGCGCTTCGACGATGGATCGGCATACGTAACAATACAAATATCAACTCGTGCGGCGGCGTGCGTGTCCGTATTTATTTACACGATAGGGAGAAATACCTATTTATGACTATCCTGGAATTCCGGTTCGCGATTTCGGATCGATTCCGGCTGCTGCGGCGGTCCTCCGACACATCGGGAACGGCCCGCCGGCGAGGCTATTTTCGAGTCGTCCCGCAAACGAATGGGGAATTCGCGGAAGCATCGCGAACCGCTCCGCCGCGATCCGTTCTGTGCCGGATTATTGATAAGGGTGCCATCGAGCGGTTCGCCGATCTCGCGCGAGCGGGGCCTCGCGGCGGCCCGCCGGCGCCGGTCGAAAAAAAGCGGGAAACGGCCTGTCTCGAATGCCGCAGGGGCGCCGCCATGGAGAGCGCCCTGCGAAGAATCCTGACAAATAGCCGTGCAGAATGCCTCGTAATCGACCGGGCAGGCGCTTCTGCGCTTTTCAGGAAACCCTGCATTATCCCCTTGCGTATATCAGGGACGTGAATGTATATTCAGAACCTGAATTCTGATTCAGAATAACGGTTATGATTGGATATCAAGAAGATGCAATACAATAAATCGCAAGGGATTGAACGAAAAGAGCGCGAGAGATCTCGCTGCAAGGGGGAGATCATAGCCGCTGCTTTGAAACTCTTCGCGCAGCAGGGAATCGAAAAAACCGGCATGAAGCAGATCGCGGACGAAGCGGATATGTCGGTCGGCAAGCTCTACGCCTGCTTCCGGGGAAAAGACGAAATCATCCGCGAGCTTCTGAGCGATTCCATGAAATCGCTCGAACGCGAGGGGGATGAGGCGTGCAAGGGGACGGACGCTCCCCTCGAGCAGATCCGCTGCAGGATCGTCGCGGCGGTCGATCACTTCAAGGCGCATATCGATTTTCTCATGATCTATCACAACGAGAGCCCGATGAGCTGTGAGGGGATGATCCGGGAGCATATCGACGAAAGCATCGAAACCGTCGCCAAGCTTCTTGCGCGGGCGACCGACGACGGCGATATTCCGCGGGAAGATCCGCAGGCGCTTGCGGCGGTCATCGTCGGCTCGGCGCACGAACTCATGCACGTGTTCGCGGAGCGAGGCGGCAAGGGCGCGCTCGACGACATTCCGGCGATCGTCGATCGGATCATCATCAAACCGCTCGAGACGAGACGGGAAAAGAACTCTTGAATGGAGGGACGCCGATGCGAGCGTTTCTGAACGGGCGCCGCGTATCGCTTTTTCGGGGCAGGCTGCGGCCGCTCTTCCTTATACTGCTCATCGTCGCGGGCGCGCCGCCGCGCCCGGCGGGAGCCGGGACGCAGCCGCTGAGTCTCGAACGGGCGATCGAGCTCGGTCTCAAGAGCGACGAGACGCTCCGGCAGGCGGAGCTCGCCGTGACCGGAGCCGAGGCGCAGGTCACGCAGGCGAAATCGAACGCGTTCCCGCAGGTTTCGCTCTCGGGCCAGTACGGGCGCAACTTCCTGAAACCTTCGTTCTTCCTCCCGGCGGCGTTTTTCGGGGAGGGGACCGGCTCGGTGAAGGTCGAGATCGGCGAGGATAACGATTTCGCCGGCTCGGCGAACGTGTCGCAGATACTCTGGGCGGCGGGGCGCGTGTCGGCGGGGCTCGAGGCGGCGAAGGAGTACCTCGCCTCGTTCCGTTTCCGCGAGCTCGCGACGGCCGATTACGTTCGCTTCAGCGTGAAAGAGGCATACTACGGCGCGCTGCTCGCCGCCGAGCTGCTCGGCATCGAGGAGAAGGCGTCCGCGGCCGCCGGCGAGGCGGCGCGCATCGCCCGCCTCGGCTACGAACAGGGGGTCGTGAGCAAGTTCGATCTCATGCGGGCGGACGTGGAGCTCGCCAACAGAAAGGCGCCTCTTCTCAAGGCGCGAAACGACTACGGCCAGGCGATGATCGTGCTCAAGCGACGCTGCGGCCTCGGGGCGGATGAGGAGCTCGGTCTTTCCGATTCCCTCACGGCGGCGGTTCATCCCGCCGGCCTCGATTCGGTCATCGCCGCGATGCGCGCGGGAAGCGCCGAGATCAAGGCGCTCGAGCACGCGGTCGGCGCGCAGAAGCAGTTCCTGCGCATCGCCAAGGCGGACCGGTATCCGATGCTGCGGCTCAACGGGTATTACGCCGTGCAGACGCAATGGTCGAACGACTGGCTCCCGCCGAGCGATCTCATCGCGAAGAGCGCGGCGGTCCAGATCGGTTTGCAGATACCGATCTTCGACGGCTTGAACGCCAAGGGGAAAATCGGCAAGGCGAAGGCGGACGTGCGCACCGCCGAGATCGAACTCGAGCGCGTCGCGCGCGACAGGGAGCTCGCCGTTCGGCAGTCATACCTTTCCATCGAGAACGCCCTCATCGCCCTCGAGGGGCGGGAGGAATCGACGCAGCTCGCCGAGGAGGCGCACCGCATCGCGCTCGTGAGGCTCGAGAACGGGCTCGGAACCCCGCTCGAACGGCTCGACGCGGAGCTCGCCATGACGGCGGCGCGGGCGCAGCTCGCCGAGGCCCTTTTCTCGTCGAGGATGGCGCAGGCGTATCTGGAGCTCGCCGTGGGGAGCAGGAATTTCGGCGCCGTCGCCGGCGCGAGAGAATAATCGAAAACAGCGGGCCTCGTGCCCGCGGGCATGCAGGAGAAGGAGCAGCTATGAGCAATCCGGGAGGAAGAATGAAGGGCCGCGGCCGCATGATTCTCTGGATCGGCGTCGCCCTCGTGGTCGCCGTGTTCGCGTTCAGATTCTGGAGAGTGAGCTCGAAGGAGAGCTTCGCCAGCATCAGCTCGATCCAGGAATCGGAGGGGAAACCGATCGAGGTGACGCGCGCCTCGCGGGGCGATCTCGAGGTGTGGACGAGCCTCGCGGGAACGGTTGAAGGCTCCTTTCAATACCCGGTGATATCGACGAACTCGATCGCGGTCACGAGCGTCGCCAAGAAGGAGGGGGCCCGGGTCAAAGCAGGGGACGTTCTCATCCGTCTCGAGAAGGGCGCTCCGAATCCGATGCTCCTTTCCTACAACCGCTCCCTCGCGCTCTACGAAGATGCGCAGGCCGACGCCGAGCGGATGCGCGCTCTCTATAAGGAGGGGGCCGTTTCGAAACAGGCGCTCGACAAGGCGGAGCTCGCGCTCACGGTCGCGAAGGGGGACCTCGCGAACGCGCGCGAGGGGACGAACCTTACCGCGACGCACGCCGGGATCGTCACGAGCGTGCTCGTCAAGGTCGGCGAAATGGCGGACGCCTACGCTCCCCTCATGTGGATCGCCCGGACCGATTCGGTCAAGGCGAGCTTCGAAGCGGGAAGCAGCCAGGCGGCGGCGCTGAAAGCGGGGCAAAAGGCGGTCTGGAGCTCGGATGCGAACGGAAATGCGGGGTCGGGCGCGGTGAGCAAGATCGATCTGTCGGCCGATCCGGAGAGCCACCTCGTGAAGGGGGAAGTGCTCTTCCCCAATCCGGGGGGACGGCTCATGCCGGGCGCCGTCGTCTCGTTCAAGGTGCTCTCCGGCGAGCGGCGAGGCGTCGTCAAGATTCCGACGGACTGCCTCGTCGAGCGGGGCGGCGAAGCGATCGTATTCACGGTCGAGGCGGCGGGGGACACGCTCGTCGCGCGGCGGCGCGTCGTGGCAATGGGGCTCAGGACCCCCGATGAGGTCGAGATCGTGTCCGGGCTCGAGGACAAGGATCGCGTCGTGCGGTTCGGGCAGTCGCTTCTCGAAGACGGCGACCGCGTGAAGATCGTCCGCGGCGGGGAGGCTGCGGCGCGATGAACATCATCCGGATATTCGTCAAGCGTCCCGTTCTCACGACCATGATCGTCGTCGCCTTCATGGTGCTCGGTCTCTATTCCTACGGCCGCATGGTCACCGAGCTCATGCCCAGCGTGGAGTTTCCCTTCATCATCGTGACGACGGTGTATCCCGGCGCCTCGCCGGGCGAGGTGGAGAGCCAGATCACGAAGAAGATCGAGGATGCCGTCTCCACGATCGCCAACGTGAAAGATCTCACCTCCTACTCGCAGGAGAACGTCTCGCAGGTTTTCATCGAGTTCGAGCTCGAGACCGACGTCGATCTCGACGCGATCGACGTGAAGGACAAGATCGACGCGATACAGGCGAACCTCCCCGAGAACGCCGAGAAATCGGTCATCAGCAAGTTCGATTTCTCCGCGTACCCGATCATCGAGCTCGCCATCGCCGCGCCGCGCCCCCTCGAGGAGATCTATCTGGTGGCCGACAAGGTCGTGAAGGACAGGCTGAGCCGCATCAACGGCGTCGCCTCGGTCGACATCACGGGGACGCGCCAGCGCGAGATCCGCGTCGAGATCTCTCCGCAGAAGCTCCGCGCGTACGGCCTGAGCCTCATGGACGTCGCCGGCGCCGTCGCCGCGGACAACCTGAATATCCCCGCAGGCCACGTCACCCGCGGCGCGCGTGAGATCACGCTCCGGATGACGGGGGAGATCGGCTCGCCGCGCGAGCTCGGCGATCTCCGCCTGCCGCTCCGCTCGGGGCGCACGGTGCCGTTGTCCGAGGTGGCGAAGATCGTGGACGGCACGGAGGAGCTCAGGGAATC
>JBFYZM010000037.1:0-8004 GCA_041309505.1 Candidatus Krumholzibacteriota bacterium | reverse complement strand
AAGGAGCCGTCATGACGGAAGCAAGCGTGCGGGCGAAGCTCAACAACAGGGTTATCCCGGTCGCCAAATCGCCGGGCAATTCGACCTACGACTGCGTGCGGCTCTTCAAGCGCGCGATCCGCATCGAGAAGGTGGGGCACGCGGGGAGCCTCGATCCGCAGGCGATCGGCCTCATTCTCATTCTCACCGGAGAGGCGACGAAGCTCTCGAATTATCTCATGGATCTTCCGAAGCGCTACATCGCCGACATCAGACTCGGCGCGACGACCGATACGCAGGACGAGAGCGGGCGGATCCTCACGACCGGATCGTGGGCGAGCGTGGATCGGGAAGCGGTGGAGGCGGCGCTCAAGAGCTTCACGGGCAAGCGATTCCAGACCCCGCCGATGTATTCGGCATTGAAGCACAAAGGGACGCCGCTCTACATGCTCGCGCGCCGCGGCGAGAAGATCGACCGCGATCCGCGCCAGGTCGACACGTACTCGATCACCCTTCTCGACTTCAAGCCGCCGATCGTGCGTATCGAGGTATACTGCGCGCGGGGGCTGTACCTTCGCGTCCTCGCCGAGGAGATCGGGGACGCGCTCGCCGTTCCCGCGCATCTCGGAACCCTCGTGCGGATGCGCATCGGGCATTTCACCCTCGATGAGGCCGTTCCCGACGGCGAATTCGACAAGCTGCTCGACGCCGATTCGCCGGGATATTCCCTCGCCGAAGCGGTGGGGCATTTCCCCGCGGTGACCCTCTCCGAGGAGCAATCGAGAGGGCTTTCGCGCGGGATGATTCCGAAGCTGCATCCGGCGGCGCATGCCGCGCTGCCGGGGCAGGGCGCCCTCTTCAGACTCCAGCGGCCGGACGGTTCGCTCGGGGCGATCGCGGAGATGGGGCTCGGCGGCCTCGTCCAGCTCAGACGGGTGTTCAGGGAGTCGTAGGCGCAGCGGCGGGGCGACCGGTACCATCATGGAAATAATCGAACATCCTCGGAATCTCGGCCCCGGCGCCTTCTCCGCAACGGCCGTCACGATCGGCGTGTTCGACGGCGTCCATCGGGGGCATACGGAGGTCATCAGGACTCTCGTCGACGCCAAACGCGCCGAAGGGCTGAGCGCCTCGATTCTCCTCACCTTCGACACCCACCCGCTCGCCGTCACCCATCCGGAAATGGCGCCGCCGCTCCTCACGACGCTTCATGAGAAGCTCTACCTGCTCGCCCGCATGGAAGTCGATTACGCGATCGTCGAGCAGTTCTCCCCGCAGACCGCCGCGACGGACTACCGCGACTACATCTCGGACATGCTCGTCGGGAAGCTCGGGATGCGGCACCTCGTCGTGGGGTACGATTTCCGCTTCGGGCGCGGGAGGGAGGGCTCGCAGGAGCGGCTCGCCGAGGAAGGACGTCGCCTCGGTTTCGCGGTCACGATCGTGCCGCCGACGGTGCTTCAGGGGAGCGTTCTGTCGAGCACGAGGATCAGGAAGGACGTCGCGGAGCGGCGGCTCGAGCACGCCGCGCGGTGTCTCGGGAGGCCCTACTTCTTCGAGGCGACCGTGGTGCGGGGGGAGGGGCTCGGGCGCGGCATCGATTTCCCGACGGCGAACGCGGAGATCGCCGATCCCGCGAAGCTTCTGCCGCCCGGCGGCGTCTACGCGGTCGAGGTCGACGCGCGCGGCGGGGTCCACGGCGGGATGATGAATATAGGAATCGCTCCGACGATGCACGCCGACGGCGCGCGCCACATCGAGATCCACCTGTTCGATTTCGAGGGAGATCTCTACGGCGAGCTCATCCGGGTGCGCTGCCTGGGATTCATCAGGGACGAGCGAAGATTCGGAAGCGCGGACGATCTTCGGGCACAGTTAATGCACGACCGGCAAACGGCTTACGCGATGCTGGAAAAGAAGCATTGACATTCGGGCCGAATCGTGTAGATTCTAGTGCCTAAAGAAGCGGATGATAGTGTACTGCAGTTTTCAGGCGGATCGGGACTACCCGTTCTGCTGCCATCGTGATATCTCATCACTGGGTTAAGGAGGTGCATGAACGATGGCGCTGCCGAAGGAAGTAAAAAAGGGAGTCATTACCAAGTTTCAGGTTCACGAGAGAGACTCAGGTTCCCCGGAAGTTCAGATCGCTCTTCTCACGGAACGTATCAATCAGCTTGCGGAGCATTTCAAGGTTCACAAGAAAGACTTCGCCTCGAAGCGAGGCCTTTTGAAGCTCGTGAGCCAGCGGCGCAAGCTCCTCGACTATCTCAAGAACAACAAGATCGACAAATACCGAGCGATCATCAAGGAATTGAATATCCGTAAGTAGCCCCCGGTTCCCCGGCTGAGCGGACGAAGCTCTCCCCCGGCATCGCGGACGGCTCTCTATTGAATGGTAACGCAGTATGGAGGCTAATTCTCGAATGGTGAAAAAGAATTGGGATCTCGGAGGTAAGAATTTTTACTTCGAGACCGGCAGAATGGCGAAACAGGCCGACGGGGCGGTCCTCGTCGGGATCGACAGCACCGTGGTGCTCGTGACCGCGGTGGCGTCGAAAGACAGGCAATCGGATCAGGACTTCTTCCCGCTCAGCGTCGAGTACCGCGAGAAATTCTACGCCGCGGGCAAGATACCCGGAGGCTTCTTCAAACGCGAGGGGCGTCCCGGCGAGAAGGAAACGCTCGGCGCGCGCATGATCGACCGGCCCATCCGGCCCCTCTTCCCCGATACGTTCCGGTATGAGGTGCAGGTCGCGTGCAGCGTCATGTCGAGCGACCAGCAGCTCCCGTCCGACATCCTCGGCATCACGGGGGCCTCGCTCGCGCTCGCGCTCTCGGATATCCCCTTCGGGGCGATCCTGAGCGGCGTGCGGGTCGGTATGAAAGACGGAAAGCTCATCGCGAATCCGACGTTCGTCGAGCTCGACGAGGGACAGCTCGACATCGTGGTCGCGGGCTCGGACGACGCGATTCTCATGGTCGAGGGGGGCGCGAAGGAGATCTCCGAGGCGGTTCTCCTCGAGGCGCTCGAGTTCGCCCACGCCCAGATCAAGCAGATCAACGCGTTCCAGCGGGAGTTCCTCGCCGCGTGCGCGCCGAAGGCGAAACGTTCCTTCGTGAAAATGGAGATCAACAAGGAGCTCGAGGCGAAGCTTCGGGCGGATTACCAGGCCGAGATCGACCGGATCGCCCGCCTCGGGGGCAAGCTCTGCCGGCAGAACACGCTGAGCGATCTCCGCGCGGCGGCCCTGGCCAAGTACACCGAGGCCTACCCCGACTCCGAGAAACAGTTCAAGAAGATCATGGAGCAGATGGAGCGCGAGGTCGTGAGGAAGATGATCGTCGAGCAGAAGATCCGCTGCGACGGCCGCGGCTGCGACGATATCAGGGACATCACGTGCGAGATCGGCGTTCTCCCGAGGACGCACGGGAGCGCGCTCTTCACGCGGGGCGAGACGCAGAGCCTCGTCGTGACGACGCTCGGCACGGCGCAGGACGAGCAGCGCATGGACGAGCTCTCCGGCGAATCGTTCAAGAGCTACATGCTTCATTACAACTTCCCGCCCTTCAGCGTCGGCGAGGTCGGCAGATTCAGCGGGCCGGGGCGCCGCGAGATCGGCCACGGCATGCTCGCCGAGCGGGCGATCGAGCCGGTCATTCCGGCCGACGAGAACTTCCCCTACACGATCAGGGTCGTCTCCGACGTCCTCGAATCGAACGGGTCGAGCTCGATGGCGACCGTCTGCGGCGGAAGCCTCGCCCTCATGGACGCGGGCGTTCCCATCAAGAAGCCGGTCGCCGGAGTCGCCATGGGGCTCGTCAAGGAAGGGGACCGTTTCGCGATTCTCACCGACATTCTCGGGCTCGAGGATCACGACGGCGATATGGACTTCAAGGTGGCGGGCACGCGCGACGGCATCACGGCGTTTCAGATGGACGTCAAGATCGCCGGCATCCCGCGCTCCATCATGGAGCCCGCCCTCGAGCAGGCGCGCGGGGCCCGGATAAAAATACTCGAGATCATGAGCCGTACCATCTCCGAAGCGCGCAAGGAGATCTCTCCGTTCGCGCCGAAGATCGTGCAGATCAAGATCCCCGTCGACAAGATCCGCGACGTCATCGGCCCGGGCGGCAAGATGATCCGGCACATCCAGGATACCTCGGGCGCCAAGATCCAGGTCGAGGACGACGGGACGATCGAGATCGCCGCTGTCGATCAGGCCGCGGGCGACATGGCGCTCGAGATGATCCGGGGGCTCACCGAGGAGCCCGAGGTCGGCAAGGTGTACAAGGGAACCGTGCGCGGCATCCAGGTGTTCGGCGCCTTCGTGCAGATCCTTCCCGGCAGGGACGGCCTTCTCCACATATCCGAGATCGACCGCAAGCGGGTCGAGCGGGTCGAGGACGTGCTCAAGCTCGGCGACGAGATCGAGGTCAAAGTCATCGGCATCGACAAGGACGGCAAGGTGAAGCTGAGCCGCAAGGTTCTGCTCTAACCGTATCTCATGCTGAGGTTGCCCGCGCCGCACAAGGTGACGCTCTCTTCGGGAGCGACGCTTCTCCATCAGCGTAATCCGTTCTCGCCGACGGTGGCCTTCGGCGTCTGGATCGCGGGAGGCTCGAGCCGCGAGACGGAGACGGAGCGCGGGCTCTCCCATCTCCTCGAACATCTCGTTTTTCGCGGGACGAAGGGGCGTGACGCCCTCCGGATCGCGTACGATCTCGAATCGATCGGCGGCCAGTACGACGCCTTCACCGGCAAGGAGGCGACGTGCTATCACGCGAAGGTTCTCGACGAGCATTTCGAGAGGCTCGCCGATATCCTCGCCGACATCGCGTGCCGCCCCTCCATTCCCGGCGAGACCTTCCGGCTCGAGAAGAACGTCGTCCAGGAGGAGATCAGGAGCATCAACGACTCTCCGGAGGAGCTCGCGCACGAGCTCTTCTACGCGACGCTTTTCAGGAAGCACCCGCTCGGCCATCCCGTGACGGGGTATCTCAAGGACATCGCCCGCTATACGCGCGAGGATCTCTTCGCGTTTCACCGCAGGACGTATACCGCCGCCGACACGCTCCTCGGCTTCGTCGGAAACCTGCCGCTCGAGAAGGTCGTTTCGATCGTCGAGGAGAAGTTCCGCTTCCCGCGCGCGCGCGACCGCTCGACGAAGCGACCGCTCGTCGGCAATCCGAACCGGGTCGCCTCGCGGACCCGCGACGAATGGGCGCAGTCCCACGTGTGCGCGGGCTCGCGGACCGTTTCGGCCTCCCACGCGGACCGGCACGCGCTCGTCATCATCGCGAACATTCTCGGAGGAGGGGCGACGTCGCGCCTCTTCCAGAGTCTCCGGGAGAAGACGGGGCTCGTGTACTCCGTCTATTCGCACGTGAGTTTCTGGAAGGAGTCGGGCGCGCTCTGCAGCTTCTTCTCCGTCGATTCGAAGAATCTGAAGAAGGCGCTCGACATGCTGCACGCCGAGCTCAGGGACCTGCGCGGCGGCGGCGTCCGGGACGAGGAGATCGAGAGCGCGAAGGCGCAGGTGAAGGCGAGCATCGTCTTCGGCGTCGAGAGCATCGAAAACCGGCTCTTTCAGGTCATCCAGAGCGAGTATTTCCACGGGCGATACACGCGGTTCGACGAGCTGCTCCGGGCGATCGAGAAGGTCGATCGCGACGCGGTCACCGAGGCGGCCGAACGGTATCTCGGAGAGGACGTCCTGACGTACGCCGGCTGCGGGAGAATCGGCATCAGGGGTCTCGTGCCCTGAGACGGGGGCTCGCGTGAACGAAAACGTGCGGATCGGGATTCGCTATCTGAAACACCACGAGGGGCTCCCGCCCATCGCGCGCCAGACGCCTGGATCGAGCGGCTTCGATCTCCCCGCGGCGTGCGCCGAGGAGATCCGCGTCGCTCCGGGCGAGGCGGCGCTCGTCCCCGCCGGTTTCCAGCTCTCCATTCCCGATGGATACGAAGCGCAGGTGCGACCCCGGAGCGGGCTCGCGCTCAGGAGCCGGATCGGGCTCCTCAACGCTCCGGGCACGGTGGACAGCGACTACCGCGGCGAGATCTGCGTCATTCTCTACAATTTCGGCGAGGCGGATTTCGTCGTCCGCAGGGGGGATCGCGTCGCCCAGCTCGTCGTTTCGCGGCTGCCCCGCGTCGAGCTCGTCGAGGAGGACGCTCTCGACGAGACGGAGCGCGGTTCGGGCGGATTCGGACACACGGGATAGAGGCCCGCGGATATGGCGTATCACCGTTCGCCGGCGCAGCCTTCTCGCGACGCTTCCCGCGAGACGATTCCCCGGGTGCTCGCCTACCACAAGGTTACCGGTTTCGAACTCGGCGGAACGTGGGTGCCGCCGGAGCGCTTCGAACGCCAGATCGACGCGCTTCTCGGCGCGGGATTCCGATTCATCGACGAGACGACGTTTCTCGATGCCCTCGACGGGCGACGGGAGCCGGCGGGCCGCGAAATTCTCCTCACCTTCGACGACGGCTATCGCATGCTCCTCGACCGCGCGTTCCCCGCGCTCGAGGCGAGGGGAATACCCGCGCTCGTCTTTCTCGTGAGCGCTTTCGCGGGCAAGGCGAACACGTGGGAGCTGAATCTGCCGGGACGGCGCTTCGCGCACCTCGGCTGGGACGAGATCCGGGACCTGGCGCTCAGGGGGTTCTCGTTCGGTTCGCACGCGCGGACGCACCGGGATCTCACGCGCCTTTCCCCCGAGGATCTGCGTTTCGAGCTCGAGGATTCGAAGGGGGAGATCGAGAGCCGGCTCGCCGCTCCCGCGCGCTGCCTTTCGTATCCGTTCGGCCGGTCGAACGACCGCGTCCGCCGCGAGGCGGAGCGGGCCGGTTACCGGGCCGCGTTCTCGCTGTGTCCGCCGCGGTCCGCGCGCCCGGATCGCTACGCCCTGAGACGGGAGGGGATCTACGTGATCGATACCGTCGCAAGCATCAAGGCGAAGCTCGGGACGGGGCTGCCGTTTCTGTTCGAGGATTTCAAGGGAAGGGCGATCAACGCGTTCGCCGTTCTCACGCCGCTCGTCAAGGATGGATTTCGGCGAGCGAAAAGGACTTCCCGCCGTTCTCGAGTCGATAGCTGAATCCCCGCGCGAGCGCCTCGTCGAATATCTCTTCCGGCATGAATCCGTTCGCGGCGAGCGTCTCGAGGCCCGTCGGGTACGCCCCCTTGACGGCGAAATGCTCATCGAGAGCCTCGCGAAGCGCGGCCTCGAGGAGGCGGGTTTCGAGCTCCCCGAGCGTGGGAGCGACGGAGACGGCGCTCGAGACGCTCGCCTCGCGGACCGCGCCGCGCGTGACGAAGCCCCATCCCGGCGGGAGGAGGCGCGGCACGGCCAGCTCGCCGAAGGCGAGGCTCGCGACAAGCGCGATAACGGCGGCGATCGCCGGGAGCGGCAGGCGCCTCGGCGGCGTTTCACTTCCGGGTTCGGTTTCCCCGGCGTCGGGCTCCTCGCTCGTCTCGGCCTCGATGATCTGCAGGAGTCCTTTTTCGAGAAGGCTTTTGAGCGCTTCGTACGTGCTGAAGCGCGACATCCGAGCCCTCGGAACGACCTCGGCGATGCTCAGGGGTGTCTCGAGAAGGGTGTAGATCAGGTCGTCGAGCTCCTCGATCTGGACCTTCTCCCCCGTGGGCGCCGGGAGGCGCTTGACGATCGTATCCTCCGACGGAAAGATCCGCACGAACTCCGGAAACTCGTCGATCCGCCGCATGCTCTCCATGAGCAGACCCTCGACCTTGAACGAGCCGAATGAATTCACGCCCTGGAGAACCTGGCTTCCGATGATGAACTTGTATTGGCTTCTCGGCCAGGTGAGGATCTCCTGGATCGTCTCCTGGATCTGCTCTGCGAAGATGGCGCGAAGCTCGTCGTCGGAGAATTTCTTTTCGGACGCGAGGATGTCGGTGAGGTCGAGGTTCGTTTCGGCCTGAATCCGCTGGATGCGTTCCATCTCCCCGGCGCTGATGAATCCGTATTTGAGGATATAGTCTCTGAAAGGAT
>JBFYZM010000036.1:0-6365 GCA_041309505.1 Candidatus Krumholzibacteriota bacterium | reverse complement strand
TCTTCGTCACCGCGTACGACGAATACGCGATCAAGGCCTTCGAGGTGCACGCGGTCGATTACATCCTGAAACCCGTCGAAGAGAAACGCCTTGCCCAGGCGATCGAGCGCGCGCGGCGGATTCGCATGGGCGCCGAGGCGGGTCCCGACCTCGCGGCGCTTCTCGGCGCGATCGGCTCCTCTCCGAAGCGGTTCGCGGTGCGCCAGGGAGAATCGCTCGTCATGGTCGACGCCGGCGACATCCTCTACGCGACCGTATCCGAAGGCTCCATTAAAGTTGTCGCGCGGGAGGTCGAGGGTTCGGTCGCCTTCCGCTCGCTCGACGAGCTCGCGAAGGAGCTCGGCCCGGGGCGATTCATGCGCGTCCACAAGTCGTATATCGCCAATATCGGCCGCATCTACGAGATCACCCCCTGGTTCGGCGGGAGCTACCAGCTCCGCATGGAGGGGAAGGGTGGGCCGGTCATTCCCCTGAGCCGGGCGCAGGCGCGGGAGCTGCGGAAGATCCTGAAATGGTAGGCCTCTGCGCGGCAGCGCCAGTTGACTGAGGGATTGTTTATTTCGAAAAAACGGCGTATATTTTAAGTGAAATCAACTCACATGGAGGTGCCGTCGTGAAGATGTCGCGCATATCGGGAGCGGCTCTCGCCGTGATTCTGCTTGTCTGCGCCGTATCGATCCCGCACGCCGCCGGGCTCGCGGACGCGTTCACGTTCACCGTGTACGAGCAGAGCGGATCGATCGACGCGTATGCGTTCCAGTCCACCGATCCGTTGCTCTACGAAAAGAGATCGGGCTATCCCGGGCCTGGCGAGTGGGGTGGAAGCGGGTACGACTTCGGAACGGCCGGGGCCGAGTTCTACGATCTCTTCTTCAGCGATTCCCTGGGGAACCTCCTGGCGCTCAGCCCCGGCGATGCGCTCCCGGCGCCGGCGTATCTCACGATCGTGTGCATGGATCTCAACGGCAACGACGGGTCGATTACCCCGGCGCCGACATGGGTGGGCGCCGGCAACAATATCGACGCGGTGAAGATAACTTACGGCGGCACAACTTATTGGGCGAACGGAGTTCTGCAGGCGACGTACGGTCTCTGCGACGAGCCGTTTTCGGCGAAGACGTCGAACTTCGCGGACGCCGCGCTCGGCCCCCAGGACGCCATCATCACGAAAATGGGATGCGGTCCCTCGGCGCTCACCCTGCGGTTCTCCCCGGCGCCCCCTCCGCCGGTCCCGCCCGCGATCACTTCGATCACGGATGTCGGGAACGATCAGGGCAGGACGGTTCGCATCAAGTGGAGCGCGTCGCGCTACGACACTCTCGGCAACTCGACGCCGATTACGGCGTATACGATCTGGCGGCGGATCGATCCGCTGCCGCTCGCGATGAGCGGCTTTTGGCTGTCGGGCCTCTCCGCCGGCATTTCCGCCGGCGCGCTGCTCGTGTACCCGCCCGGCGAGTGGGACTACGTCATGTCCGTTCCGGCGTGCTGCGAAGCGATCTACTCGACGCTCGTGCCGACCCTCGCCGACTCGACGATTCTCGACGGCATGCACTATTCGGCCTTCTTCGTTCGGGCGCTCACCTCCACGCCGGGAGTCTATTTCGACTCGCCGGTCGATAGCGGATACTCGGTCGACAACGTCGCTCCCGCGGAGCCCACGGGGCTGAGCGGCGCGCAGGTCGCCGGCGGTCTCAGGATCACCTGGGCGCCTTCGAACGATCCCGATTTCTCGCACTTCGTTCTCTCGAAGGGTACCTCCGAAAACGATCCGGCCCCCGCCGTTCTCGCGACGCTCGCCGCGACGTCCTACCTCGACGAGACATGGACGCCCCAGAGCAACACGTGCTACTACATCCTGGCCGCGGTGGACAGGAGCGGAAATATCGGCGCATGCAGCGGGCTCGCGCCCGACGAGAACGTCGCGACGCTGCTCGAGAGCTTCATGTTGAATGTCGTAGGTTCACGCGTCGAGCTCGCGTGGCGGCTGTCCGCGTGCGACGAGAATATGGAATTCGCCGTCCTGCGCGCGGGAGATCCGGGCTTGACGTTCGAGGCGCTCCCCGCGACGGGGCTCGCCCGGGACGGGCTCGGCTTCGTATACCGCGACGCCGGATGCGCGCCGGGCACGGCGTACCGCTATCGCGTCGAATGCGCGAGCGGCGCGAAGACGACGACGCTCTTCGAGACGGAGCGGATCGCGACGCCCGCGATGCCGCTCGCGCTTCATCAGAACAGCCCGAACCCGTTCAATCCCTCGACGACGATTTCGTACTACTTGCCCGAGAGAATGCGGGTGCGGCTCGACGTCTACGACGTGTCGGGACGTCTCGTCGCCCGGCTCGCCGACGGAGAGCAGGAGCGCGGCGATCGCGTCGCGCGGTGGGACGGCCGCGGCATGCATGGCGAGCGCGCGAGCTCCGGCGTCTATTACTATCGTCTCCAGGCGGGGAGGGAAGTCATCTCCCGCACCATGGTGTTGCTGAGGTAGGAGGTTTGTGCGACAACGGGCGCCGGTTCGTTATCCTGGGGGTTCACAGATGACAAAGCTGTACGCACTCGCGGCCTTTGCGTTCGCTCTCCTGCTTGTGCCGGCAGTCGCCCTCGCGCAGCCCCCGGGCTGCACGTGGGAGGGGGATCACGCGCTGCGGTACGGCTTCGGTCAGTATGACGGCCTGCCGTACAACCAGCCGGGCCCGGATTATGCGAACATCTATCCCGGTGCGACCCTGACCTACACGGTCGCTCCGTACAACTGCCATCCCATATACCTGCCGACGGGTTTCTGCAAGGCTGCGGACACAATCTGCTTCCATGCGGTGAGCCTCCGGGGCTGGACCCTCGCGGCCGATCCTCCGATGGGCCAACTCTGGGAGCTCCTTCCAGGCTACCTATGGTATCAGAAGATCTCCATCACCGCTCAGTGCGGCGCGAACATCGGCGACAAAGACACCCTCATCGTCATGAGCGCGTACGCGAACATCGCGGGTGTGTGCGCTCCCGAGTGCGGCGACTGCGCCGATCCGAACATCCGTCCGACGACCGGTATCAAGTACTACAGCGCCGATACCCTGATCGTCACTATCGTCGCGGCGCCCCCGGCGATCGGCGTGCTTCAGGACACTCTATCGGTCGTCGTGCGCGGGCAGAGCCAGGCGCACGTGCCATTCTCGATCTGCAACCAGGACGAATGCGCTCCCCCGACGCTATTCAACTACAACATACAGAGCAGAGGCCACATCGGCGGCGCGATCAACACCACGAGCACGGTTGAAGTCGACGGGGGCGCATGCAAGGACGTCTACGGCGTGATCAACGCCGGCATCGCGCTCGCGTGCACCTATGACACCCTGACGATCATAGCCTGGAGCGCGGTCGAGCCTATCGGCTACGACACCTGCGTGCAGGTCGTGCATGTCATCGAGTATTGGCGGCCCGTGCCGGTCTTCACGCCCGGCGTCGCGGCGGCTCTCGTGCTCGCGCTCCTGCTCGTCGCAGTCGTGTTCATGCGGAGACGGATCGCGAGGGCAATCTGAGGCCGGAGATCACCTCATGAGCGCCAACTTTCGAGTTTCCTCGAAGCTTCCGGCCGTGAGCCTGTAGAAATATATCCCGCTCGCTACCGAACTGCCGTTCGAGTCGCGTCCGTCCCATGACTCCTCGTATCTCCCCGCACGCCGTTCCTCGTTCACGAGCGCGCGCACGAGTCTTCCGGCGGCGTCGTAGATCCTCAGCGACACGTGAGCCGGCGCCGAGAGCCCGAAGGCGATGCGCGTCGTCGGATTGAACGGGTTCGGGTAGTTCTGCGAGAGGTAGCTCGCCTCGGGCGCCTTCGGTGTATCGGTTCCCGTCACGCCGTCGGGAGTGAGGAGCGCGAAGCCGCTCTCGTTCCCGTGGCGGTCGACCGCCGAGACCTTGTAGAAATATCCGCCGTCCCAGCTCCATTCCGAGTCGAAGTACCCGGCGTCCGTCGGCGTGGCGATGCGATTGCCCGCCGAAGGAACGAAGTCGGCCGATGTGCCGCGGTACACCGAATAATGCCAGAGATCGGATTCTCCCTGCTCGTCCCAGGCGAGCTCAAGACCTTCGGGAACGAAGCTCTGCTCGGCCGCGAGGCCTTCCGGCGTGCCGGGAGCGAGGTTGTCCACGGAGTGGCCGCTGTCCGGATCCGACGCGACATGAGCGGCCGGCACCGTCGTATGGGCCGTCACCACGTACGTTTCCGAGGCGTCGCCGGCGCTCGTCGAGTCGGTCTTAGTGGGAACCGTGAAATCGTAGCACTCCTCCTGCATGGCGGCATGGAAGCCGAGCGACTCCCACGTGCCGGGAGGGAGGCCGAGCGCGGCCGCGGCAGCCCCGGCCAGTCGCAGACCGCGCGCGCTCGCCGGGGCGGCGAGGTACGATTCGAGCGCGCGAGATTCGAGGGACGTCATGTCACAGGCGGGAGGAAGCACGACAGGCGAGGCGCCGATCGATATCAGCCTCCAGATATTATACCCCGTGATCGGATAGGTGCCCACGTAGAGCCCGTCCCATTCGGATCGCGCGACGTGCAGCCTCACCCAGCCGCCTTCGTCTTCGGGGACGTCCGCGACGTTCTCGATCCGGGGCCAGCTGCCGCCGGGGAATCCCGGCGGCTTCACCCTCTGGGCGTAGACTTCGTAGTCGCTTCCGGTGCGAAAATCCTGCCACGCCGTGATCGCGCCCCCCGCGCCGTCCGAAGCGATCACGGGCTTCAATTGATCGTGGACGGCCGAGCAAATGGCGACCCCATCCGTGGTCCACAGTGCAGCCCCGAGGGCGCTTACCCGCTGGACATAGACGTTCGCGGCGCCATCGCGATAGTCATGCCAGGCGATGACGGCACCTCCCGCGCCGTCCGTGGCGATCGTCGGGCTTGCCTGATTGCCGGCGGCCGTGCAGATTTCGAGGCCGGCGTCCCCCCACTGGACGGCGCCCGGATTGTCGATCCGCTGGGCGTAGATGTTCGTGCCCGCGACACGGCTGTCCTCCCAGGCGATAACCGCCCCGCCCGCGCCGTCGGAGACGATCACCGGATCCTGCTGGTTATTGGCGGCCGCGCAGATGACGACGCCGTCGCCGGTCCACTGAATGTCGCCCATGGTGTTCACCCGCTGGGCATAGATATTTTCGTCCGAGGCTCCGGCCCGAAGGTCATACCACGTGACGATCGCTCCGCCTGAGCCGTCCGAATCGATCTCGGGATAATATTGGTTGCCGAAGGCCGCGCAGAGGGCGATCCCGTCACCGGTCCACTTGATGTTACCTCCGCCGTCCACCCGCTGGGCGTAAATATCATAGTAGACGCCGCCCCGCCTATCCATCCAGGCGATGACGGCTCCGCCCGCGCCATCGGAGACGATCACGGGGCGCTGCTGATCGCCGGCGGCCGTGCAGATGGCGATCCCGTTCGCGGTCCACTGGATCGTGCCCTTGTAATCCACGGCCTGGACATAGACGTCGTAATTGACGCCGCCGCGGCGATCATACCAGGTGATGACGCCCCCGCCGGCTCCGTCCGAGGCGATCGCCGGATAGTACTGATTGTCCGCGGCCGTGCAGATGGCGACACCGTCGGCCGTCCACCGGGTTGCTCCCGATGCGTCCACCTGCTGGGCGTAGATATCGTAGGTAGTCTTGTCGCGATAATCGTGCCACGTGACGATGGCTCCGCCCTCGCCGTCAGAAACGAGCTGGGGATAGAGTTGATAGCCGTCCGCCGTGCAGACGGCGACCCCGCCGGAGGTCCAGAGGGGGGTTCCGAAGGCATCTACCCGCTGGGCGTAGATGTCGGTGTATTCCCCGGTGTCCTTGAACCAGGCGATGATTGCTCCTCCCGCCCCGTCCGGGACGATCGTCGGTTCGGAGGACCCGTAGTTCGCGCCGATATAAATGCCATCCCCCGTCCAGTAAGCGGCCGCGGGCGCGGCGCCGAACGCGATGATAGCGCACGCGCACATGAGATACACCATTGCAAGGGCTTTCACGTGAGCACCCCCTGACACCGCAGAATCGGTTCCCCGATTCTGGAATAGCCCAGCCGAGATACGGCACGGCACCGTTCTCCTGCGGGATGATGTCCCCTTCCGGTTGATGTCTGCGCGATGGAACCCTCTTATTATATCACAATCAACTGCAGCTTGTTTCCTCGTCATCTCACGAGCACCATCTTGCGCGAGAGCGTTTCGCGCCCCGTCGTGAGGCGGTAGATGTAGACCCCCGCCGCGGCGGGCCTGCCCGATTCTCCCATGCCGTTCCACAGGGCGCGGTGGTTTCCCCGCTCCTCGTTGCCGTTCACGAGACAGGCGATCCGATGGCCGGCGATGTCGTAGATATCGAGCCGC
>JBFYZM010000035.1:0-5257 GCA_041309505.1 Candidatus Krumholzibacteriota bacterium | reverse complement strand
CGAATCGTGAAGCCTCGCGAGCACCGGTTCTTCGGAGTGCTCGGAGACATCCGTACCTACGGCTCTCTCCTCTACATGCTTCTCTCGCTCGCGACGGGCATATTCTACTTCACATGGGCGGCCACCGGCCTTTCCCTCTCGATAGGCCTCATCGTTCTTATCATCGGCTTGCCGTTCGTGGCCGCGTTTCTCCTGTCGGCGCGGGGAATCGCGCTCATCGAGGGGAGAATCATCGAAGGAGTGCTCGGCGAGCGGATGCCGCGGCGTATCGCGTTCTTCAGGAAGGATCTCGGATGGTGGGGCGGCTTCAAGGCGCTCATCGGCGATCGCACGACCTGGTCGGCGATCCTCTATATGATCCTGCAGCTCCCGCTCGGCATAGTATACTTCACGATCATGATCACGCTTATCTCCGTGTCTCTCGCGCTCGTCGCGATGCCGATTCTCCATTACGTCTTCAATTACCCCTTCGTGCAGACGGATCATCATATGTACTATCTGCCGGGGTGGTCCATGCCGCTCGTCGTCATGGCCGGCCTGCTCCTCACGATCGTCACGCTTCACGTGGCGCGCGGGCTCGGACGCATGCACGCGCGCTACGCGAAGAAGCTCCTTGTGAAGGGGGACTAGCGTTGGCGAAGGCCCTCGTCATCCTGAATCCGTCAGCGGCTCCCGAGGTCCGCGAGTCGGTGCTGCAGGCGCTGGAGCTGCATTTCCCGGCGGCGCATATCGACTACGTCGTCCATGAGCCCCGCACGGGAGATCCGTTCGGAGAGATCGTCCGCGCGCGCCTCGGCGAGGGTTTCGATCTGGTCGTCGCCGCGGGAGGGGACGGCACCGTTTCCGCCGTCGTCGACGGCCTCGCGGGGAGCGCGGTCCCGCTCGGCATCATCCCCACGGGAACGGCGAACCTGGTCGCGCGCGAGCTCAACATCCCCCTCGTCCCGCGCGAGGCGGCCGGGCTCATCGCGCTGGCGCCGCGCTCGCGAACGATCGACGCGATGCGGATCGGCTCTCGCGTATACGTGCTCGTGGCCGGGATCGGCATCAGCGCCTCGGTCGCCGGCGGCACGACGCGGGGGAACAAACGCCGCTTCGGGCTCGTCGCCTATCTCGGCGCCGCCATTCTCAAGATGTTCGAATTCGGGCCCCGGCACATCGAGGTCGCCGTCGACGGCGTCTCCCGGAAACACCATGCGGTCGAGGTCGCGATCCTGAACTGCGGGATACTCGCCCAAATGCTCTTCCCCAAGGGACCCGACATCCATGTCGACGACGGACATCTCGACGTATGGATTCTGGACACGAAAACCCTGCTCGACTATCCGCGGTATCTTTTCAGAATCGTTTCGCGCAGGCCCGGAAACCCCCGTGCCCGTTTCATCGAGGCCGAAAGGAGCATTTCCGTCAGGAGCGCCGTTCCCCTTCCGGTGCAGGCCGACGGCGACGTCATCGGCACGACGCCGGTGGAGATCGAGGTCGTTCAGGGCGCGGCCAGGGTCTTCGTCCCGGAACAACCGGCCGTGGAGCCGGGACTCCAGCTTGCGCGCGAAATCTTCCTGGCGCAGTACTTTTCCGGCCCGGCGCGGAAACGTTCCCGGAACCTTCCCATTATCCGGTTGTAAAGCAACTATCGGGCTGGTAAGCTCGTTTGTCATCTCGCCTCGCGCACGGCGCGTCTCAAACCGTAGGAGGACCTGAAACCATGAGAAAGCCCTTCCTGCTCCTGCTCGCCCTCGCCATACCGGCGATGCTCTGCTCGTTCGATTCCCCGGCGGATAATCCCCTCCTCGGGAAATTCACCGCCCCGTTCGGCGCTCCGCCCTTCGAGAGCATCCGGGCGGAGCACTACAAGCCGGCGTATCTGGAAGCGATGAAGCTGCATCGCGGGGAAATCGCCGCGATCGCCGGGAATCCCGAAGCGCCGAACTTCGCGAATACGATCGAGGCGCTCGAAGCGAGCGGCGAACTTCTCACGCAGGTCGACAATATCTTCGGGAGCATGAGCTCCGCGAACACGAGCGACGAGCTCCAGGAAATCGCGCAGGAGATAGCGCCGATCCAGTCCGCCCATTACGACGAGATTCTCTTCAACGAGAAGCTCTTCGCGCGCATCAAGACCGTGTACGATCGGCGGAACACGCTCGTCCTGAGCCAGGAGTTGAACAGGCTCCTCGAAAAGACGTACCGCACGTTCGTCCGCGGCGGCGCGAATCTGAGCAATGAGGACAAGGCGAAGCTCGGCGAAATTAACAAGGAGCTTTCCGTCCTCGGGCTGCAGTTCGAGGAAAACCTCCTCAAGGAGACGAACAAGTTCAAGCTGATCATAGAGAACAAGGCCGATCTCGCCGGGCTCCCCGAGGGGGTCGTGACCGCCGCGGCGGAGGCGGCGCAGCAGCTCGGACACGAGGGGAAATGGGTCTTCACGGTCCGCAAACCGAGCATGATCCCCTTCCTGCAGTACTCCGAGCGCCGCGATCTCAGAGAGAAGATCTACAAGGCGTATATCACGCGCGGCGACCACAACGACGATCTCGACAACAAGAAGACGCTCCTGCGCATCGTGGATTTGCGCGTCAAGCGCGCGCAGCTTCTCGGCTACAAGACGCACGCCGATTTCGCGCTCGAGGAATCGATGGCGAAGAACTCCACGACCGTCTACGACTTTCTCGGCAAACTCTGGACGCCTTCGCTCGCGCGCGCCAAGGCCGAAACCGCGACGTTCCAGAAGATGATCGACAAGGAAGGAAAGGGCTTCAAGCTCCAGTCGTGGGATTGGTGGTTCTACGCGGAGAAGGTCAGGAAGGAGCAGTACGACCTCGACGACGAAATGCTCCGGCCGTACTTCGAGCTCGAGAACGTTCGCGCCGGCGCCTTCATGCTCGCCAACAAGCTCTTCGGGATCACCTTCGAGGAGCGGAAGGACATCCCGACGTACAACAGCGAAGTGCGCGTATTCGAGGTCAAGGAAGCGAACGGAAAGGATATCGGGCTTTTCTACACCGACTACTACCCGCGCGACAACAAGCAGGGCGGAGCATGGTGCGGAGGATTCCGCTATGCATCGAAGATCGGCGGGGTGATCGAGACGCCCCTCATCACGAACTGCGGCAACTTCGTGCGGCCCGCGGGAGACACCCCCTCGCTCCTCAACTTCGACGAGGTGACGACCCTGTTCCACGAGTTCGGACACGGCCTGCACGCCCTCCTCTCCGAATGCGAGTATCCGACGGTGCAAAACGTCGCGACCGACTTCGTCGAGCTTCCCTCGCAGATCATGGAGAACTGGGCCACCGATCCGGAATTCATGAAGATGTACGCGCGGCACTACAAGACCGGCGAGCCGATACCGGACGCGCTCATCGACAAGATCAGGAAATCGAGCACCTTCAACCAGGGATTCATGACGACCGAGTATCTCGCCGCCTCGATCCTCGACATGGACTGGCACACCCTGCCCGCGCCCCCGGAGAGCGACGCGAACGCCTTCGAGAAGGCTTCCCTCGGCCGCATCGGTCTTATCCCGGAGATTGTCTCGCGCTACCGGAGCACCTACTTCGCCCATATCTTCGGAGACGGGGGCTACGCGGCGGGATATTACAGCTACATCTGGGCGGAGGTGCTCGACGCCGACGCGTTCCAGGCCTTCAAGGAAACGAGCCTCTTCGATCAGAAGACGGCGGCAGCCTACCGGAAATATATCCTCGCGGCGGGCGGCAGCGAGGAAGAGATGACGCTCTACAAGAAATTCAGGGGCCGGGAACCGAAGATCGAGCCGATCCTCGAGCGCCGCGGGCTCAACTGAGCGGATGATGCCTCAGCCCGGCCGGACCCTCGTCCGGCCGGGCGTCTCTTCGGCCGAACCGGCGTTTTTCAATATTAGGTAATTATTCCCAATTCTCGGTTGCCGCCGGGAAACCCGCTCTTTCTGCCGTCTAATCAGCATCGGGAAAAAGATTTCGCTTTACTTCAGGGAGCTTCGGGCATACGCTTTTAATATGCTCCTGTTCTCTGGCGATTATCGACCTTGATGGGACGGCCGATATGAGCGAAGAGAAACCTGTCGTATTTATCGTTGACGACGATCCTTCTATTCGATCGCTTCTTTGCAAGCTAATCCGATCGGTCGGGCTGCAGGCCGAGGCTTTCGCCTCGTCGGGGGAATTTCTCTCGCAACCGCCGCCATTGGGCCCCGCGTGCCTCATCCTCGACGTGAGAATGCCGGGGCTGAGCGGCCTCGAGCTCCAGGAGCGGCTCGTGCAGCTGGGCCTCGATATCCCCATCATCTTCATCACCGGTTTCGGGAACGTCCCCCAGAGCGTTCGCGCGATGAAAGCGGGCGCCGTCGATTTCCTCCAAAAGCCGTTCGAGAATCAGGCCCTCCTCGACGCCGTCAACAGGGCGCTCGACCGCGATCGCTCGGCGCGCCTCCGCCACGAGGAGATCCACGAGATAGAGGCGCGGATCGCCACGCTCACGCCGCGCGAATGCGAAGTCTTCGATCTGGTGGCGGCCGGCCTCGCGAACAAGCAGGTCGCCGACGAGCTCGGCCTCAGCGAAAAAACCGTCAAGATACACCGGGGTCACGTCATGCAGAAGATGAACGCCCGGACCTTCGCGGATCTCGTCCGGATGGCGGAAAAAGCGAGCAGGACGGCGCGGCGCCTCAAGAAAAGCATCTCCTGAAACAGCCGGTCGCGTCGTCGATCCCGCGCATCGACCTCTTTACCCTCTAGGCCTTTGGTCTTAGCCGTGTAATCCCTAAGCCCAATTGCCGTACCGCGGCTTTCCGGCAATACTTACTATTGATGAACGTACTCGATTTCGAGAAGCTCGTGAGAAGCGAGAAGACGGCGAAGCATTATGTGCTGACGCGCTGCAGCATGGTGGCCGGCCTCCGCTGCCCAAGCTGCTCGGGGGACAGGCTCTACGAGGTCGAGAACGGCAAACGGCGGCGCTGCCCCGGATGCGGACATACCTTCAATCCCTTCGCCGGCAGATATCTCAACAACGTCAAGCTCTCCGCCAACGAATGGCTCTGGGTCGTGAAGCTCTTCGAGCTCGAGTCCTCCGCGACGGTCATCGCGAGCGAGACCGGCATGAGCTATCCGACCGCTCTCAAGGCGATCGACACGATCAGGAGCGCGATCGCCGCAGGCGGCGAGCCCCGGCGTTGCGAGGCGCCGGACCCGTGCCGGCTGCTCGGGGCCCGGAACGGCAACGGCGCATCCGGAGTAACGGAACCGGTCGACGAAGG
>JBFYZM010000034.1:0-3005 GCA_041309505.1 Candidatus Krumholzibacteriota bacterium | reverse complement strand
TCTCCGCCATCGAGGAGCGTTTCGAACAGATCGAGAAACGTCTCTGCCTTCGAGACGCGATCGCCGGCGGCATCCTCTCCGCTCCCGCCGAGCACGAGGTCGATCTCTATATCGAAACCGCTCGCCGAGCGCCTTATCTTCCACTCGCGAGGGTCGGACAGCGCCGAGGCGAAATCGAGGAGCGGGAGCTGCGCGCCGTCCCCGCGGCCGGCCCCGTAATCTGCGCCGCAGCCGGAGCGCCCGACGTAGCCCGCCGCCGGCATTCTCTGATCGAGAACGAGCACCGCCCGCCCCCCATCCGCCACGGCGACGCGCATGCGCGCCCGCTCGGCCCCGCAGGTCTCGCACATTATATTGAGAAAGGATCCCATGATCCGCTTCATGCCTCCGGCTGATGGCAAGTTCCGTTCCCCGGTCCGCCGCGAGGAGCGAACCCGCGTTATCGCATGAGGTTGGCGTCGCGCCGAGGGGCTCCGCGCCCGCGCCGCGGCGTCATTTTCCCGACAGTATCATTTTCTTGACTTGGTTTCGGCCAACGGACTACTATGCCCCTAATCTCAAAAGGCGTCGACAATTCGACAGCATACTGGAGGTGCTCGATGAGCGGTGAGTTTAAGGCCTACGTGCCGGACAAGACGGACCTGAAGGAATTCACCTTGCTTCCGTTGATCCTCGGGCTCGTCATGACCGTCGTGCTCGGCGCGGCCAACGCTTACCTTGGGTTGCGCGCGGGAATGACGATCGCCGCGACCTACCCGGCGGCCGTCATCAGCATGGCGGTCCTTCGCCTCTTCCGCGGCTCCATCCTTCAGGAGAACTTCTCCCGAACGGTGGGCTCGATCGGCGAGTCGGTCGCCGCGGGAGCGATCTTCACGATCCCGGCATTCGTCATTCTCGGCCTGTGGGATTTCAGCGCGTTCCATTTCTCCACCTACCTCAAGGCATCCGCGCTCATGGTGATCGGCGGCGCGCTCGGCATTCTCTTCGTTACGGTGCTCCGCCGGGTCATGGTCGAGGACCGCGATCTCAAGTTCCCCGAATCGGTCGCGGCCGCCGAAATTCACAAGGCGGGACAGCGCGGCGGACAGGCGGCGGCCCAGCTCTTCCAGGCGATGGGGATAGGCGCGGTGATCCAGTTCTTCGCAGGCTCCGGATTCTTCCGCGCCTCGAACGACTTCATTCTGAGAATCGGCGAAATCGGCAAGAGCTTCGTCCGTCTCGGCCCGAAATCCGACTCCACGGTCGTGAGCGCCGGCGGGATCTCGTCGATATCCGCCCCCGCGGTATCCCCCGCCTACATGGGCGTCGGCTACATCATCGGCCCCGAGCTCGGCGCCCTCAACTTCGCGGGCGGCCTCCTGGCGTGGGGACTCCTCGTTCCGCTCATGGTTTTCCTCCTCGGCCCCAAGATCATCGCCGATTTCGCGGCGGCGAACGCCCTCGATCCCGCCGCAACGGAGACCTGGGTCGCGATGGCCGCGAGCATCTGGCGATTCATCATCAGGCCGATAGCGGTCGGCGGGATGATCGTCGGCGCATGCTTTACGCTCTATAAGATGCGGAAGAGCCTGTGGGCCGGCATCAAGAGATCCTTCGCGGATGTGAAGAAATCGGCCGGCGCCCAGACAGCCACCGATCGCCGCGACAAGGACCTCAACTTCAAGCTCGTGCTCCTCGGCATCGCGATCGTGTTCGTTCTCATGCTCCTCATCTACTATCAGTTCTCGGGCGTGTTCGGCGGAGCGCTCGTCGCGGCGCTCGTCATGCTCATCGTCGGCTTCCTCTTCGCCGCCGTGTCGGGCAACCTCGTCGGCATGATCGGCTCGTCCAACAACCCGATCTCGGGGCTCACGCTCTCGACGCTGATCATAGCGGCCTTGCTGATCGTCGTGATCGGGGTGAAGGGAGATCCCGGCGTCGCCGCCGTGCTCGGCGTGGCAAGCGTCGTATGCGTCTCCTCCGCGGTCGCGGGCGAGATGCTCCAGGATCTGAAAGTGGGACACATCCTCGGCGGTACTCCGTGGAAGATGCAGGTGGGAGATTTCATCGGCGTGTTCGTCAGCGGCGCGCTGATGTTCTTCCCGCTCTACATCCTCCACGTCTCGAATATTAAAATGGGAGGTATCGGCTTCGGCGACAAAGCGCTCTCGGCGCCCCAGGCGGGCCTCATGGCCATGCTCGCCAAGGGAATCGTCGGCGGGGAAATGGCGTGGCCGCTCGTCATCGTCGGCGGCGTCATGGGGATCGCGATGATCCTCATCAAGGTGCGCAGCCCGATGCTCTTCTCCGTCGGTATGTACCTGCCGCTCGAGACGACGTTCGCCATCTTCGTCGGCGGCCTCATCCGCGGCATCACCGATATGATGGCCAAGCGCCGCAAGCTCAACGACGCGCAGAAGACTCGCGTCGAGAACGCCGGGATTCTGGGAGCGGCGGGTCTGATCGCGGGCGAGGCGTTGATGGGACTCGTGATCGCCGCCTTCGTCTTCTTCCAGGACAAGCCGTTCTGGCAGCAGAATTTCTACACGCCCCTGGGGATCATCGCGGTCGCGGTCGCGATATTCCTCGCGTTGTACCTGATCATGAGGCCTCTCGCGAACGCGGGTAAGGCCGATGAGCCGCCGCCGCCCTCCGCGGTAATGTAAGGACGTTTCGTGCCGGCGCGCGGGCGTCGCGCGCGAATTTCGATCGACGAGGAAAGAGGGTGATTCGATCACCCTCTTTCCTCTCAGGGACTGATTTCTCGATGGGAAAACGCACAAGAGCGGACGTCAATCTCCTCGAGCTCGTTCCCCGGAGGACCGTCGAGCACGAGATCGACGATGAGCGTCTCGTCACGGTCCTCATGCCGCGATTCACGAACCGATTCCTGAAGCGCTTGCTCGTGCCGCGGCACCGGAGCCCGCACATCAAGATCAAGCTCGACGATATCGGGAGCGAGGCCTGGCTCCTCTGCGACGGCAGGCGGAACGTCGGGGAGATCGCAGCCTTGATGAGAGAGAAAT
>JBFYZM010000033.1:0-11233 GCA_041309505.1 Candidatus Krumholzibacteriota bacterium | reverse complement strand
CTCGAAAACCTCGTAAACGTCCCCGATCATCGACGCGAGCCTCAGATCGCCGCCGTTCTCGCGAATCGATTTGATCTCGCTTATAAAGATGCCCCATCCCGCCGAACTGATGTAGTTCACGCCGCCGAGGTCTATGACGATATTGTAACGACCCTTCTTGAGAAGTCTCTTCAGGCTCTCTTCGAGCTCGGCCGATGTGGTAGTATCCACGTACCCCTGAACGGATAGCACCGATACATCCGCATTCTCCTCAGGTCTCGAAAAAGATACGTTGATCCCTTCCATGCCAACCTCGTTTCTAAAACCCTCTCATCACTCCCGAATCCTTGTATTCTGATGCAAAGCGAAGGCGGCGAGCGCCTCTTCCTTTGAGTTATACGGCGTCAGGAGCGTATTGAACTCGAGAAGATCGAATACTTCCCGCACGTCGACGTGCATCGACGCGAGCTTGATGTCCCCGTTCCGCTGCCTGATTCCCTTGATCTCCCCGACGAAGATACCCCACCCCGCGGAGCTTATGTATTCCACGTCGCCGAGATCGGCGACGATCCGAACGCTGTTCGACGCGACGAGATCGTTGAACTTGTCCTCGAGGAACTGCGCCGTGCCCGAATCGACGATCCCGCGCAATTTCAAGACGACGACGTTATCCACAAAATCTGCATCAATTACGAGCTTGTCCATAAATCTGCCGGTCCTCTCCTGTGCCCGCCCCAATACTAGCAAACTTCAGTCCAATAGTGCCTTAAGAAGGATAAATATGCCTTGCCGGTCGTTTTCCGACAACCGCAGGTTCTTCTGGGCTTTTTGATAGCTCGTGTTTATCTCGAGCGCTTTTCGAAAGGCTTTGCTCGCCTTGTCCATATAAATCTTGCATTTTGCAGTATAGAGAATGCCGAGGCTGTTATGACCGTCCGCGAAGGTCGGGTTCTGGTCGACGATCTCCCGCACCCGATCAAGATATCTCTCGATCTCCTCCTCCTGGAACTCCTCCCCGTCGTAGAGCAGCATCATATAGAGATCAAGAATGATATCGTCGATGCCGCCGCGGATCGACGGCTGTTTCGCCGACTCGAGCACCCCGTAGGCGCCGTCATAATCCTTCCCCTTGAAGAGCGATCGCGCTTCCTCGAGGCGATCGTGCATGAGATACGGATCGAGCTGCTCGGCGCGCGCGAGGCTGCTCAGAAAAGTCTCATCGAGATCGCGCGAGAGCTCGTAATCCTCCTTCACGATGGTATTGAGGAGAAACGCGCGCGCGAGGTTGAGGTACGGCTCGCCGTAGTAGAGGTTGAGCTCGATGGCCCGCTTGAAGCGCTCGATCGCCGGCTTGCACTTCTGCTGCTTGAGATGAATCTTGCCGAGAAGGTTGTGCATGTCGGGATAATCCGGCGTTCTTTCGAGGCCGGTCCGCGTCGCCTCGAACGCGCTCTCGAAATCCCCCATCTCGTAGTACGATTCCCCGATGATCATGCTGGACAGGGAATCCTTGCTCCCCTTCTTGACCGATTTCTGCGCTTCCTGGATCGCTTCATCATAGAGATGCCGCTTGAACAACGCCTGGGCGACTCTGAGATGCGGCTTCGGATCCTCCGAGGAACGGATCCGCTCGCTCATGCCGAGAATGAGCATGAATTTTCGTTTGTTCTCGAGATGCGCTTCCTTCGTTTCGCGGCGCGTGTCGTCGGGCGTCCCTTTGCCGTCGACCTCCGTCTGAACCGTATCGAAAAGGACACCGTCCTTGAAGAACGAGCTCTGAATAACCCCCTTCTTCATCAAGAGACTCGTCTGAAGGAAATATTTCTTCCCTCCATGATCGATCTCTTCTCTCAATTCAAAACTGGTCACTGTGTCTTCCTTCGAGCGAAGCGCCGTTCCACGCGCAGGCGGGAGCGGACACTAGATACCAGGCGCCGCTTCCACGACATCTTCATGCGAGCGTTCGAGACCGAGGATCTCCTCGGTGAGATGATAATAATCGAATGCGCCGCGCGAAAGCGGCGCGTGTTCGAATACCGTTTTATTCTGTCCGGGCGCCTCGCGGATCGCCGCGTTCATCCGTATGATCGTCGTCAATATCCGCTCTCCGAAACGCTCGCGCAGATCGCCGAGGATCTGGTGCGACAGCCGGACGCGGGAATCGTAGAACGTGGGAAGCAGCTTGAACGATATGGGTTTCCGGCTGTTGAGCGCCTGGATCTCCTCGATGATCCCCGCCGTTTGCTCCGCGCCCGCCCGCGAGAGATAATCCATGGAAACCGGAATGATGACCTCGTCGCAATAGGCCAACGCGTTGATATTGATGAGATTGAGGGACGGAGAGCAATCGCATATCACATAGTCGCACCCCTTGAGGTGCTTGAGAGCGTCCGCCAGCCGGCGCTCGCGGTGTTCCCTCGCTCCGAGCTTGAGCTCGACTTCCGCGAGCTTCCGCCCTCCCGAGTCGATAAAGAAGAGATTGTCGCGAACCTGGAGGATATCGACCTCGCCCGACGTCAAGAGATCGGCGAGCCCCCGGGGACTCTCGACGCCGAAGGTCACCGCGACACTCCTCTGCGGATCGCAATCGATGAGCAGAATGCGGCGGCCGGACAACGAAAGACCGTGGGCGAGACTGACCGCCGTCGTGGTTTTCCCCGTCCCCCCCTTCATCGTCATGATGGCGTACCGTTTCATGGGCTCATTTCTTCTTGTGTTTCGGATTCTTTTCCGACTCCGAGAGCTTCTTCCCGTATTCCCCCCACCCCAGCTTCTTGATACGATGATCCTTGTCCTCGCGCACATCCATACGCTGCTTGAAATCGATGAAAATGACCTTCTCCTCTTCCTTCACCGTCTTGAGCGGCTCGAGAGGAATGATGTCCGCTTTGCCGAGCAGCGCGGAAGCGAGGTCCTGTCCCGCATCCTCTCGTTTAACCGGACCGCCGGAGACGGATTCTTCCTTGTTCGGACGGCTCTTCGTCCCCGCCTGCGCGATCTTCTCCTTGCGCGCGGCCTCCCCGAGCTTCTTCGGAAGCCTGAGCTCCTCGAGCGCGCGCTCGAGCGTTCCGAAATGCGGAATGAGCGGCTCGAAGCCGAGATCCCTGAATATCTTGAGGATCGTCGAATTCATCCCCGCGAGCGCGAGCACGCCTCCCGAGGCCCCCAGCTTCTGCATATACTTGACGACGATGCCCCATCCGCTGCTGCTGATATATACCATATCGGAAAGATCGAGCACAAGGTGAGCGGGATCCTCGGCGAGGCACTGCTCGAGTCTGGCTTCGAGCTCGTCGGACGTCGAGGAATCGACGGCCCCGGCGATCGAGAACACGACGATTCCTTTCGGACCGTCCTTGGCTCTTGCGACGCCGATCGCGAGTCCCGGTGCCTCGGGCTCCGCGCCGGCCGGTCCTCCGGAAATCGGCTGAACGAGTTTCCCTGCTTCCTCCGTTTCGACCGCATCCTCGTAGATTCCTCCGCCCGGCGACGGAACCTTGAAATTCTCGATCGCTTCGGCGAGGACGCCGAACGAGCGCATGATGGCGTCGAATCCGAGCATGTGGAAGATGCTGTGAACCTCTTCATCCATGCCGAATATCTTAAAGTCTCCCCCGCGCGCGCGGATATCCTTTATCCTCGACGCGAATACGCCCCACCCGCTCGAGCTCACGTATTCCACGCGCGACATATCGACGACGAGCTTCACGATGCCCCGATCGACGAAGCTGTCCAGAACCGAGCGGAGCTTGACGCAGCTCACGGTATCGATAACGCCGTCGAGGGAGAGGATCGTGATCTCGCCGCGATCGCCGACGGTTCCCGCCTCGATCTTGAGCGCCGTCCATGGAGCCTCTTCGTCCGGGACGTCGAGAATCTCGGGAGCGCCGGGCGATTCGGAAGCCTGTCTGATCTCGACCGGTTTGAGCGCCGCGCGCCGCCGCGACACCTCTTCGAGCCGATTCTGGCGCTCGACGAGCGGCAGGGCCACGTATTCGACCGCGGCATCGACGTCCGCAAACTGCATGATGATCTCCTGAAAACCGAGCAATTCGTAGATATCGTACACTTCGCTCGTCATGCCGGCGAGGACGACGTCTCCCTCGCCCTCCCTGAGCAATTTCACCCTGCCCGTGAATATCCCCCAACCGCCGCTCGAAATATAGGTCACATCCTTGAGATCGACGATGATCTTCCGATAGCCGTACTCGTAGACGCTTTCGAGGATCCCTTCGAGCTCTCCCGCCGAAGAGGAATCGAGATGCCCCTTGACCCGGAGAACGACGATCCCTCCCTCGAGCTCCTCCGAGGTCACCTCCACGGCGCGCCCTTCGCCCGTCCCGTACTCCGGCTCCCGCGCGATATTCCGGTCGCGCGAGCGCGTGGGTACGGGTTTCGCCGGGCGAGCCGGGCGAACCGAACGCGGGGCGGGCTCCTCCGCCATATCCGGCCCTTCGGGAATCGGGGCGATCCCTTCCGCCGCCGCGAGCTTGAACGCGTCCGGCTCCGCGCGCACCTGCGCGGCGAGCAGCGCCTTGAACTGCTCGTCGGTGATGATCTTGTTGCGGCGCAGATACTCGAGCCGCAGATCGTACGTGTTGAGGCGGATGCGCTTCAGTTCGTCGTAGACGATCGCCTGGGTAAGACGCTCCTTCTCCTCTCGTCCTTCGTTGAACATGTCCGCGATCTTTTTCGCGCCGTACTTCGGATTCTTCCTGATGATCTCGAGTATGCCCTTGCGCTGCTCGAGGCTCACCCGTTTGATGTCGTCCTCTTTCCGAAGCGTCTTGTCCTGAAGCCCCCGGTCGCCCATCTCGACGACGCGCTTCTTGTATCGATAATAGGTCGACGGCGAGACCTTCATCATGCGGCACGCTTCGGCGACGGGGATCCCCTGGATCTCGACGAGATCGAGGAGCTTCTTGCGGATACCGAAGAGCACCTCGTCCGCCATGAGCTTTTCCTTGATCGCGACGACGGTGATGTCGTCGTTCTGCGGCATGTCTCCGGTAAACTCCTTGATCGCCGCGCTCAGGCGATCGATGAACTCCTGCGGGGAGAGCTTCCCGCTCGCCTTGATCAGCTGAAGGAGGCGCTCCTCGCCGTACTGGTCGCGATTGACGTTCATCGCCTCGGTCACGCCGTCGGTGTAGATGACGAGCATGTCGTCTTTCTTCAGCTTGATCTTCTCGACGTCGATCGAGCGGCGAAACAGCGTATCGTCGGGGAGGCTGATCCCGACGGGGAAGCCGCGGGGATTGAGGAAATAGGTCTCATCCGTTTCAGCGCGATACAGAATCATCGGATTGTGCCCCGCGCTCGCGTAGCTGATGATCCGGTTCTTCGAATCGAGGATCGAATAGAAGATCGTGACGAACATTCCCTTTTTCATATCTTCCGTCACGAAGTCGTTCATTCGGGCCATGACCTCGGCGGCGGAGTAGTTGCCGCGCGCTTCCATTCTGAGCGCGGTCCGTATCATCGTCATGACGAGCGATCCGGGCACTCCCTTGCCGGAGACGTCCGCGACGACGACGCCGAGCGTATCGTCGTCGACCTTCACGAAGTCGTAGTAATCCCCCCCGACCTCCTTGGCGGCCTTGTAGTAGCTCGCGATGTCGTAGCCGCCGATCTCGGGGACGCGCTTCGGCAGGAGCGTGTGCTGGATCTCCTGGGCGACCTGCATCTCTTTCTGAAGGCGTTCCTGCTCGACGACGTTCTTCTGCGCCGCGCGGAACTTCGAGGTGATTTCGTTGAACGCCCGCGCGATCTCGCCGATCTCCTTGGGACCTTCGATCTTGAGCTCGTCGTTGAGCGATCCCTCGCCGATCGCGCGCACGCCGTCGGTGAGCGCCTGGATGGGCCGCACGAACACGGCGATGAGAAGGTACAGGAGAGCGACGCCCGCGGCGAACACGCCGACGAGGAGCAGCGTCATCATCGGCCTCGGATCGACCAGGTCTTCGACGACCGCGGCGATCGAGACACCCATGACGATCCTGCCGATCGGTTCGGCGTTGGCCCGCTGCGTCCCCGCCCGGTACACGGGTTGATGAAACTCCCTCACCGGGCCGGCTCCCGGCATCTCAACGGTGCGCGACAGGCCTCCCGGCGCAAGCGTTCCCGCTTCGGCCGGAATCTCGTACACCGAGAGGAGCTCATCGACGTTGCTCGTGGCGACGACGATCCCGTCCGTGTCGACGAGCCTGATATATTTCGTCTCGGGATACTTCTTGAGCTGCTTGACGAAGGTTTCGTTCAGGCGCATGCGTTCGACCGAAAACTGATCCTCGCCGAGCGCGTTTTCGCTCGCCGTGGCGACATTTTCGGCGACGGATTTGCGCTGGAGCCACGCTTGCGCGTGCCGCCCGTGAACCTCCTGCGTCTGTCGATAAAACAGTATCGACCACAGAAATACGATGAGCCCGAGAAGTCCGAGGGTCGCGCGAAGCGCGAACTTGAAGCGGAGCGTCGAAGTCCACCGGGGTCTCATGAGCGAAGCGAAGAGCGGTTTCTGGGCGCTCGAAACGGCCGAGCTCTTCGCCATGTACAGCCGGTTGCCCCCCGGAGCGGCCGAATAGCTGAGCGTGTCCATGAGCCGGTTCATGAGGTAGATGCCGAGTCCGCCCTTTTTCCCGATCTCGACGTAGAGATCGAGGTCCGGCTCCTTCACTTTCGACCAGTCGAACGGCTCGCCCCGGTCGAAGATGTTGATCTCGACCTTCCCCGGCTCGGCCTGGACGTCGATCCTGACGTCCCCCACCTTGTCCCGATACGCGTGCTTGATGATGTTCGTGCACGCCTCGTCCACGGCGAGCTTCGTGTTGTTCGTCTCGCTCTTCGAGAAGCCCGCGCGATCGCAGATGTCGGCGATGAAGTCCCTGACCTCGCTCAGGTTATTCTCGTCGGCGGGCACCTCGAGATGAAACGTTTCACGATCGGTGAGGAGACCTTTCTTCTTCACCGTTTTCCCTCCGGGACGCCCGTGTTCTCAAGCCGCTTCCGGGCCTCCTCGATATTCTGCGCGACGCTTTCGTTATCGGGATCGATGTCGAGAATCTTCTTCCATTGTTCGACGGCGCTCGTGTACTTGCCCTGGGTGAAGAACTTCATCCCTTCGATGTACAGCGCGCGTACCTGTGCCTTTTCCTTGTCGGTGAGCGGCGTCAGGCGGCGCTGGGCGCGGAGCAGGAGCCTCCGTCCTTCCTCATGGGTCGGCTCGAGCCTGAGGAGCTCGCGGAGCTCGGCGGACGCCTCGGCATACTTTCCGTCCCCGAACGCCTTCACGGCTCCGTCGAAGAGCTCCATGACCTTGAGCTTCTTGCTCGTTTGCGTATAATCCCTGCTCATCTCGTCGAGACGTCCGTTGATCCTGTCCGCCGCCTGTTTCGCTTCGACCGATTCGGGATCGAGCGTGCGCACGACGTTCCATTCGCCGAGGGCGGCCGCGAGCTGCCCCTGCCTCTCGAATTCGATCGCCCGCACGCGGTGCTGCTCCGCGAGGCTTCCGAGCTTTTCCTCCGTCTTTCCGAGATACTCGAGCGCGCTCGCGTTCGACGAATCGAGCGCGAGGACGTTGCGCCATTCCGCGCGGGACAGGACGTAGTCGTCTGTGCTGTAGTAATCGAGGCCGAGCCTGAAATGCCGGCTGATGAGGGCGGCCTTTTCGGCGTCCTGCGTGCGCGAGCGCTCCTCGGCGAGAATGGTCCGCTCCACGACGGCGAGCGTCTCGGAAACCGCCGTATTCGTCGGGTCGTACTCGAGGGCGAGCTTGAGCTCGTCGAGCGCCTTTCCGAACGCGCCTTCCGTCCGGTAGCGCTCCGCTTCGCCCACGTGGCCGGAAATCCGTTTCGAGAGAATCTGCCGGATACGGCCCTCCTCTTCGACGAGGCGGCGCCGTTCGCGCTCGGCGATCTTTTCCTCGATCGAAGCGCCGATGCGCGACGACAGCGTCAGAGGATGCGAGCTCCCCGCGTCTCCGCGGCTGAAGAAGCCGTAGTCGAACGAAAAGCCGCGCCATCCGAGGCCGAGGCCCGCCGTGATCGATTCGGAATCGAATCCGACGCGGACGCTGACGTAATTCTTGAACATGTATTCCGCGCCGAAACGGAGCTCTTTCTTGTCGCGCTGCGGAGCGTTCATCTGGAGCGCGAGCGAGAGCGACGAACCGTTCGCGAACGGATAGGTGTATCCCGCGCCCACCATGATCGTCCGGTCGACCTTGTCGGTCAACGTAACGAGCTTCGTTTCCGCGCCGACGATATCCTGGAGATTGCACCCGACGGCGATTCTCCGGACGTACTTCGGCCGGTACACGAATCCGATATCGAGTCCCGTTCCGGCGGCCGAAAACGCGCCGACCCTCTGGTTGAGCACCTTGACCGACGCGCCGGCAGTCACGTCGCCGACGTAACGCCACGGGAGATCGAGCGCGTAGCCGAGGATCACCTGGCTCTCACGGTAGTCGAGCTCCCCCGTTTCCCTGCTGAACTCGTCGAATCCTTTGATGCCGCCCGTTCCGACCGTCATGATCCCGAGCCCTATCGAGCCGGCCGAGATCGTCGGATACACGAGCCCCAGAAAATCGTACGTCGCGTCGCTGAAGCCCGATAGAAGCTGAATATGATTGAGCACCACGCCGGGATGGCGGCAGAGCCGCAGCGCCGCCGGATTGTAATAGAGAACGGAAGCGTCATCCCCGATCGCGGAAAAGGCGCCTCCGAGGGCGATCGCCCGGGATCCCGCGCCGATGCTGAAGATGGAACGCGTGCCCCCCGTTCCATCCTGCGCGGCCGCGTCATCCGCCGCGGCGGAGAAAACGCAGACGATCGATATCAGGACGATGAGCTTCTTCATGATACCCATGCTCTCACTTTGCGACGGCGATCTTGAAGAGCGCCGATTGCGAGCCCGCCTCGATCTTGCACATGTACACGCCGTTTCTCACGAGCTCTCCGCGGTCGTTGCGGCCGTTCCACGGGATCTCGTGCCATGTCCCTTCCGGCGCGCCCGTGCCTCCGGTATCCCCCGCGCCGATGTTCTGTGTCCAGACGAGCCGGCCGCCGAGGTCGTAGATCTTGATCGTGACGGCGGAATTCTTCTTCAGGAAATAGCAGATCTTCGTCGGCTCGGATCCCGCCCTGAACGGGTTCGGATAGTTGTGCGCGTATTCGTCGAAACGCGAGCTCATGATCGAGAGCGGACCGCTCCGGAAATGCCCTGCGATGTCGCCGCCGTCGAGCTCGAGAGCGACTCCCATTCGCGTTCCCGATTCGCTGATGGAGACGACGACGCTCGCGCTGCGTTCGATCTCGAATCTGATCTCCCCGGCGCTCGCTCTCGGCCCGATGTCGACCGCGAGAAGCAGCGTGTCGGCGGTGCCGGGCGGCAGGGTGAGCATGTGTCCGACGACGATCGAAACGGGATTGCCGCTCCCGACCGCGGCGGAATACCTCGATCCGCCGACCGCGCACGAAAGCGAATCGACCGATCCGGCGGGATTCGCGGCGAGATTCCCCCGTCCGTCCTCGATCGCCACGTAGAGCGTGTCGAGACCGATGGTGAAACCCGAGGCGTTTTTCAGGACGATCCGCATGACGGGAACGTTCTGCGCGCCCTGAGGAACGACGAACGGCGGTATCGAATCCGCGCGCGATATATTCGACATCAGAACGAAGCCCGCCTGCGTCTGAACGGGAATGAACGCCGCTCCGGTCGAGATCTCGCACGGGAGGTTCGTATTGACGTCGGTCGCGTACGGTTCGACCAGCCTCACCTCGATATTTCCCGGAGACGTCGGCGCCGCGGGCGCCCTGACGTGCCACACGACGCTCTGCCCCGGGTAGAACGGCTTGCGATACGTCTCCTGGGAACCGTCGAGCGCGTACCCCTGTCCCGCGGGCAGCACGAGCTCCATCCTCGCGCCCGTCGTGTCCAGCGCCGCTTCTCCCGATTTCGCCGCGGTCGCCTCGATCGTGAACGGCAGACTGATCGACACGGATCCGTCGAGAGCCTCGTCCGGCCCCGAAATTCGAGCGCTCAAGGCGAGCGCCGGCCTGATCAGCACATGAACGGCGAAGACGACGCGGCACGTCCCGATGGCCCGGCCGGAATTGACGTCCTTCCCGCCCGCGCGAACGACGAGCGTGTCGGCGTCGACATGGCCCATCGGGGCTCTCATGATCCAATCGACCGTCAGCTGCGTCCCCGATCCCCTGCCGATGAATCGGGTCCGGTCGCCGATGACGGAGAATCCCGCCGGCGCCGAGATTTCGATCCATACCGAGTCGGTGCTCGCCGAGGGTATAAAAACCGCTCGAGCCGTGAAATCCTGTTCGGTCGAGAGCGTTCCATCGACGGCGCCCGGAGGAGCGGCTATGGCAATCGCGCAGCCGCTCATGCCGGCCGCTTCTTCCGTCCAAAGCGCCACGGCCGACTCGATCAGGCTGACAGCCGCCGGAGCGGCCGTATTGACGTCGTCCGGGATCCGGCTGATGCGCGCTTTCACGGTGTCCTGCGACGGCGTCGCGGGCGCGATGAGCGTCCAGGAGACGGCGTTGAGCGTCCCGAGACGCTTCACGAGCGGATCCGCCGCGTTCGCGAGAAGCACGGACGGCGGGAGCGCGAGAGTCACCTCTGCCGTCGTATCGACGAGCGCCTGCCCTTCGTTCGTGACGACCGCGGTGACGACGAAGGTCTGGCCGACCGAGAGGGTGTCGTCGAGAGCGCCCGCGGGCGCCGTGACCGAGATGCCGCACGAGAGGAGCGCGGGAAGCTCGATGCGGAGATTCTCTATCGACTCCGCCGCCTGGGCCGGATAGACGCGCTCGCCGGTGTTCACCGAAACCGCGTAGACGATCGATGAGGTCAATATTTCGCTCGCGGGCGTCGAAGCGGCGACGATCGAAAATACAAAATCCTTTTCCGACTTCGCGGGGACGGAAACGAGCGAATCGCCGACGATCGCGGTTCGCGTGGCGCCGTTCGAGACGAGGTGCACGTTGACGCTGTCGAGATCGTCCCCCCCCGTGTTCTCGACGCGGACGGTCACGTTGAATGCTTGATCGGTATCGACAACCGACGTGTTGGGGAACAGCGCGCTATTCGGGGCGTCGCTCGTCACCGAGATGATACGCAGCCCGGACGGCGCCTTGACGTGCACCGATCCCGAGCCGGCCGCGACGCCCGGCTCGCGGAGCGGATCGTTCATATCCGCCCAACCGACGCCGGCGTCGATCGCGACCATGCCCGTATC
>JBFYZM010000032.1:0-6427 GCA_041309505.1 Candidatus Krumholzibacteriota bacterium | reverse complement strand
GGACGCGGCGGCCGTCTCCGCGGCCTCCGGGACGCCGGCGTTCGTTGGCGCGGCGTTCGACGGAGCAGCGTTCGACGGACTCGCCGCCGACGCGCCGCTCGAAGACAGTGCCTCGACGAGCGAGCGATGAATGGAAACGGAGCGTTCGCCGTCCTGCAGGAACTGCGTGACGATGTCGTTCGTGACGACGAATCGAACGCTTCCCCCCTTCGCCGCGATGGCATCGACGAAATCGCGAAGGATCTTCGCGACTCCGCCGCCGAGCGACGAGAGCTCGGAGAAGTCGAATATGACTGTCCGCATATCCCGCTTCAGGCATTCGTCGACGAGACGCTGGATCTTGGCGTTCTCGTGGAATCCGAGCTTCCCCTCGATCCGGAATGCCGCGACGCCGGGACTGCCGGCTTCGATTCTTTCGAACTTCGTTTTCACCATCGGATCGCTCCCTGCTCCAGAGCGCTCAATCGAGGACCTTGACCACCTCTTCTTCCTGAGCGAGCCAGCGGTCGAGAACGCTCCTCAGGAATCGCCATTCGCTTCCAACCTTCTTTGCCGGTATCTTCCGTTCCTTGGCAAGCCGGCACACGGTCTTCACATGCATCTTGAGGTATTCAGCCGCCTCGACCGAAGTCATTACTTCGATCGCGTCGTCATGGCCTCCGATGATGATACTGCCGTAATCGTGCTGGTGCTGATTAGACATCTCCACCTCTCTCCGTTGGTGGCCCGACCTCGCCCCTGCCCGAGAGATCGGTCCGCTTACTGTGCTACACACGCGGGACCGTTACCTCCTGATCGTTCCCCTGCCCACCATCCGCATACGTTCCGGCTTCCTCCGGTCCGCCTTCGATACCCTGGAGGGAGCTCGACATGCGCAATACCAGATCCGCATCGATGATCGGGAACTCCTCTTCCCCCAGATTGAGCATCGTTTTCGCAAGCGACGCCCACGAACTTTCCGTGATCTGCTCCGCGAGACAGTCGATCGTGCGGCTCGCACCGTCGACGAGCAGGCCGACCCTCTTTTCCGCGCGTCCGATGACGAGAACGCGATCGGCCTTCCCGGACGATTCGAACTCGTCGACCACCGCTATCTCTTCCATCGTGTAGACGGGAACGCGAATCCCCGAGAGGGTCACGCATCTTCCCCCCGATACGCGCTTCGGCTCGATCGCATCCATGCCGACCGTCGTATCGACCGCGTGGCACGGCACCGCGAGCCGCTTGCCCGAGGCATTGAAGATCTGAAAATCGGTCTTCGCCTTCGTCCGCGGGAGGGTGAACTTGAATCTGCCCTCGTTGCCGCCGCCTGGCTCGATCCAGAGAAGCGAACCGAATCCGTCGAGCCGCCCGCGCACCTCGCTGAAACACTGATAGAACGCACCCGCGTCGTCCCGGTCGATCTCCGAATCGCAGAGAAAATCGGGGCTGTTATCCTGTATCTTCGCGACGAGGAACGAGCCCTCGCTCCGTATGTCGACGCCGATCGTGAGCGAGAGGTCGTCCCGCACCTCGTTCCGTTTGCAGATGTCGAATATGCACCGGATGAGTATGGCGACGAGCGCGGAGGCGTTCTCCCGGTCGAGCGTGCAATCGGCGCTCCGCGTCGCGAGCCGCGCGTTCCAGCGCCGGATCTGCAGGTACGCGCCGAAAAAGTCCTTCAGCCCGTCGAGCACCGTGTCGCACGAAATCCTGGCGGTGAACGGCTTGTTGCTCTTGCCCAGCATCCTCATCGTCTCCGCCGCGAGTCCCATGTAGAATTCGCTTTCGCCGAACGCGACCTCGAGATCGCGCATCGACTTTTCCCCCCGGCTCGGCTTGTCGACGAATTCCTGGAACCTGTCCCGCACCGCGGCAAGCGAGTCGATCAGTCTCGTGAACGTCGGAACGTGCTCCGCGCCTTCGGCCCGGTTTTGAACCGGACCCGCGGCGGCCGGAGCCGCGGAAATCGTGATCGTTTTCGCGGCGACTTCATGCGACTCGCTCGAGAGGCATTCGATCTCCTTGAGCAAGCCCTCGAACTGCTCGTGGCGGGCGAGCTCCTCGAGCTCTCCGGCGAGTATCTCCGCGACGATCTGCTCCTCGGTCTCGAGGATCTCGGATACCAGGGTGGAAAGTTGTTCGTCCCAGCACCGGCCCGCGCCCGCCGAACGCTCCAGGAGATCGCGGAAGGCCTTCAGCGTCACGCTCCAATCGCCGAGATCGAGCATGCGCGTGCTCCCCTCGAGGAGACGCGTCGCGAGGCACGCCCGGCGAATCGCCTGCTCGCCGAATCGGGCGCCGGATGAAAAACCCATGAGGTCGTTGAGCTTTTCAATATGGTCGTTGACCTGCTCGCCGAACAGACGTCTGTTATCCTCTTTGAGTATCACCACAAGACGTCACCTCATCTCTGGATCTGGCTTTCCTTGACATATTCGATTGCTCCGAGATCAGAGAGATCGTAAATGGTCTCGTCGTCGTCATTCTTCTTTTGAGCGCCGAGGGGCGCTTCTTCGACCGATTCGAATACGGTCGCGGGATCTTCGTGCGGCGTTTCGGGCGAAGCCGCCTCCACCGTGACGTCAATCCGCCCCGCCTCGTCCTCGATTTCGGTCTTTTCGACTTCCACCTTCCGCCAGGCGTGCTCCGGCTTCTCCCCGGGGACCGCGGCCTCCGGCGCCTCTTCCCGCCCGCGCGCGGGCTCCGCGACCGCCTCGGGCGCGCCGTCGAGATGTCTGAGAGAGGACATGTCCGAAAAATCGGATGCGGCTTCTTCATGCGCGGCTTCGGGCGCCGCCTGCGCGAAGGCCTCCTTCATCTCGTCCAGATTCTTGAACGAGAACCCCTCTTCCTCGCTCGATCCGCTCTCCGCCGTTTCGCGCGCGTCTTCCCGCGGCTTGATACCCTTCCACGAACTGCCGTGATCGATGACCATATCGAGGGAGTCGGTCGAAGCGCCCGGCGCGCCTCTCTCCGCGCCCGATGGCGCGGCGGAGGGCCCGCGCGAAGCGCCGAAGCCGGCGGCGACGCCGTGCAGCGACGGGCATTCGGGAGCCGATTCATGCGAAACCGCGGCCGCGACGTCTGTCTGAAGAAGCTCGTGCACGTCATGCAGCTCGCTTCCGAGACCCATGATCCGCTTCTCGAGGGCGGAGCTCCGCTCGTCGATCCGGCGCGCGATTTCGACTATCGCGCCGGTGGATTCGGCGTCGATCGCGACCGCGGGCGTTGCGATCGCCACGCCGGCATTTTCCTTGATCGCGTAGCAGCTTCCGAGCAGCCCCTGCGCGATGCTCGTGACGCTGTCGCTCAATTTGTGAAAGCGCTCCGCGGTGGAGCGGACGCGTTCGGCGAACGTCGCCAGGGCGTGCTCGTCGACGTTTCCGCGCGCCGCCATGAGCGCGAGATGTATCGCGATGCCGTTGTTCTCCTCCGAGAACTCGTGGAGGACGCGGCCGCCCTCTTCGAGCTTGCGCACGGAGTTTTCCATTTCGCCCATGGTCGCCTTGAGCGCCCCGCCCTGCGATCCGTGGGCGCCGCCGCGCGCCGCGGCGGATTTCCCCGAGGCGACGTTCGCGTTGACGCGTTCGGCGACGCTCGTGAGCTCCGCGACAGAATTCGTGATCGCGAGCAGTTCCTCTCCGGCGCCGCTGATGGCTTCCATCGCCCTGCCGCAGGCGAGCGTCGCGTTGCCGCAGGCCCGCCGCTCCGCTTCGTTTCGTTTCTCGAGTTCCTCGATGCGCGCGCGGTCCGAATCGACGCGTTCGCGCAGCTTCTCGTATATCGAGCCGCACTCCTGCCCCTCGGAGTCGTTTTTCCCGGCGCGTTTATCGCCGACAAGGCTCTCTATCTCGGATTTGAACTCCGCGTAGTTCGACGCGTTATCCTTCGTTCCGAGATCCTGGGATATCTCGCGGATCTGATCGCCGTAGTTTCTGAGCACGGCCTGAAGTTCGGGGTATTTCGAGAGGCGCGCGATCTGGGCCGGATTCGTCAGATCGTCGACGCTCTCGGCGAGCGATATCATCGTGCGGTAATCCTGGCCCGAATCGAGATAGAATTTATAGCGATGCACCGCGGAGGCGATGAGGAAATAGGCGAACAGCGAAACGAAGATGACGGCCGCCGCGAGCGGGAGCATGTCCCTCATGAAGAGGTTCGAATCGATGCTCCAGCCTCCGGTACCCGATTTGATCCACGCGAGGTCGACGTTGTAGAAACTCACCAGGTAGTACCCCACCCCCATGCTCATCAGAACGAGAAGGAGAGATACGAATATTCCGATTTTCCACGGCGATGTGAGAACCGGCTGCTTGTCCCTGCTCTTTCTCTTTTTCACCTTTGTCTCCTTCGTAGTCTCATGCAACGCAAACGGCCCGGCGCACGATCCTGGTGTGCTGAAAGGGCGTAATTCTCGATCGCTGCGGAAGTTCGCAAGGATTATGCCAGGGGTCACCGGGCGCCAAACTGCCGTTCCGATAAGACGTTATGAGGAATTTCGACGGATAAGAAGGGACATGGCGCAGCAATGCGCGGCTGTTACTTCGCGTTTTGCATGGGGGTACGCAGCCGTCCGCTCAGCGCCGCTTCCTGACAAGTGCCGCGTAGAGCGAGGGCACGCGGTCCTTGAACAGGTGATTGTTCGGCGTGAAGTTCTTGTTGTTCGCGTCCCCGATATCGATCTCGATCACGCGGAGCGATTCGCTGCGGTCGCTTGCCGAGGCGAGAACCTCCCCCATCGGATTGACGATCTGGCTCCCCCCGGTGAACGTGAGGGACGCGGCGCCGCGCTGCTCGCTCCCGATCCGGTTCGCCGTTATCGCGAAGACGCGGTTCTCGATGCAGCGCGTTTTCATCGCGTCCTGGGCGTACGGGAGGACGAGGTTCGACGGATGGCAGAGGATGTGCGCCCCGCCGAGGGCGAGCGCGCGCGAAACCTCGGGGAACACCCAATCGAAGCAAATGAGGAGCCCGAGCTTCGCGTCTCCCGCCGAAACGATCTTGAACGACGATCCCCTCGTGAAGAAGAGCTTCTCGCGGTCGAAGAGGTGCACCTTTTGATAGACCTCGACCTTTCCCTTCGACGAAACGAAGACCGCGGAATTGTAGAATGTGTTCCTGTGCTTCTGCGCGATCCCGAATATGAGGTTCAGGCGTTTCCGCTTCGCGAGCTTCTGCATCTCGGAGACGGTGAATCCTCCGGGGATCGTCTCGGCGAGGGACGCGAGCTCGTCTTCGTTCCGGAAGAGATAGCCCGTGTTGAACAGCTCGGGGAGTACAATCGTCGCGTCGGAAACCTTGCCGAGAATCGCCGCCGCCTTGCGGACATTCTCCCTGACCGCGCCAAACCGCGGACGCAATTGGAGAAAACCGATTCGCATCCTCTTCCCCCTGCGTTTATGTGGACGTTCCGGGCGCGCGCCCGGCTGGAAACGCATTATAGCAGATAACTCATCATGATTCAGCACCTTATTGGAAACGCACGGGCGCCGCGGATTCCGGCATGGCATGGAGCTTGCACGATCCAAGGCGGACAACAAGTTATGCATTCCGCGCCGCAACCGGAGAGAAGCGCCATGACGGTTTCGACACGCTCTACGCCCCTTCACGTCGCGCGAAAGCCCTCGAGCGAGGACGCGTACTTCTTCATGATGAACAACCTTCTCCACAGCCGGATGGAGGCGGGTTTTCCCTCGAACGACGTCTGCTTCGACGAAGACGTGAACGTCTATCTCGCGAGCCTTCTCGTGTCCTCTATCTTCCCGCGAAGCGGCGACGACTGCGCGCGGGGAATCCTCCCCGTCGACGCGTCGATCTTCGAAGCGGCCGAAGCGGCGGCTGGAACGAGGGAGAAGTATCGGATATACCGGCGCTCCGCCGATTCGCTCCTCGTCTCGCTCGGCATCTTCAAGAACGCGCGCCTGAAGCGCCCCGATTCGGCGCCGCACCTCGCGATGAGCGACGCGGCGCATATCGGCCGGGGAAAATCGTACTACGCGATCGCGCGGGCCTACGCCGCGCAGGTCCATCGCAGGAATACCGCCGTCGGCGACGTGCTCGGAAAGCTCTCGGATCATTTCGAGCGGTACGTGGGAGTTCTTTCGATCATGGGCGGGGAACATCTCAATATCTTCAAGCATCTCACGGACGGCGAGCTCTTCCACCTCGAGAAGGCTCCTTGTCCGGCGCAGAAGAGCCCGGAGCTCGCGCTCCGGCACGACCGTTTCCTCGATCTCTACTCGAAATACCTGGAAAGCAAATCGACGAGCGCGAAAGCGGCGCTCATCGCAGCCGTCCGGGAGATCCGCGAACTTGATTCCTCGTTCGAATTCGACGTCGACGCGCGTGAGCGCATCAGCTCTTCCTGAGAAATTCCGCGCAGAGCTTGTAGACGAGCGCAGCGTCTTCCCCCTTCACGAGCACGTGCCGGTCGCTCGGGAGAAGC
>JBFYZM010000031.1:0-8524 GCA_041309505.1 Candidatus Krumholzibacteriota bacterium | reverse complement strand
ATTTCTTCACGGGCGGTTCGATGCTCGCGGCGCGCCTGATCCAGATCCTGCTCGGTTCGCTCCTCTGCGCGCTCGTGTACCGGCTCGGCGCGAGGCTCTTCGACCGGCGCACGGGCGCGGTCGCCGGAGCGCTCGCGGCGTTCTACGGCCCGCTCATCTATTATGAAACCGAGCTGCTCGATACGGGCCTTTCGGCCCTTTGGGCGGTCGTTCTCGTCCTGCTCGTTCTGAAGGCTCGGGACGCGAAAGGCTATCGGGCCGCGGTGTTCGTCGGCGTGTGCGGGGGCTTGAGCGTCGTGACGAGGGCGACCTTTCTCCCGTATTTCGTCGTCGCGTGCGGATGGCTCCTGCTCGCCTGGCGCGGACGCTCCGTACGGCGCGCTTGTGTCGCGGCGCGCGCGGGTCTGATGCTCGCGGGGTTTCTCGCCGTCACGATGCCGGTCGCGCAGCTCTGCTACAAGGCCACCGGCGATTTCAATTTCCTTTCCGAATCGGGGCCGATCAATCTCTACATCGGGAACAATCCCGAGCGGGACAGGACGATCATGATACGGCCCGGCGCCGAGTGGCGGGAGCTCACGCGCATGCCGACGGTGAAAGGCTCCCTGACCGATTCGGAGGACCGGGACGTTTTCACGCGGCTCTATCTCGATTACGTGAAGACGCAGCCGGCGGATTTCGCGAAGGGGATCGCGCGGAAGACCGTGGAGTTCTTCAGCTCGAGGGAGCTCCCGAGAAACGAGGATATGTACGTCGCGCGGAGATACTCGCGGCTCCTCTCCGCGCTGACCTGGAAGGCGGGCGCGTTCGGATTTCCCTTCGGGATTCTCCTGCCGCTCGCGCTCGTGGGGATCGTCCGGCACGCGAAACGGATTCCGGTTCCGGTTTACGGATTTCTCCTTCTGTATGCCGCGGCGATCATCGGCGTTTTCGTATCGGGGCGCTATCGGATTCCGGTCGTGCTGATACTCGTCGTACCGGCGGCGGCCGGCGCGCTGTATTGCGTCGATCTCGTTCGCGAGAGGCGATTGCCCGGCGCGGCGGCGATCGCGGGAGCGGTATGCGTCGTCGCCGCGGCGACGAGCGTCGCGGGTCCCTTCGCGGTCGAGAAATTCGATTATGAGGCCGAGATGCACACGATCGTCGGGTTCGAGCTCATGAAGCAGAACCGCGCGCGCGAGGCCCTCGCGGAGTTCTCGGAGACGCTGCGGCTCGAACCGGACGACTCCGACGCGCACAAGTACATCGGGATAGTCATGAGCGGACAGCGCCGCCATGAGGAAGCCGAAGCTCATTTGCGCAAGGCCCTCGATGCCTCCCCCGATTCTTACCTTATCCGCTACTATCTCGGGATCGCCCTGCTCAACCAGGGGAAGAGAGAGGAGGCGGCCCGTTTGCTGCGGGAAGCCCGCTCGGATGCGGCCGCCGCCCGGGAAGAGCAGCTTCTGAAAGAGATCGATAAGGTTCTGGATTCACTCCCCGCGAAGCTGCGCGACGCCGACGCGCCCTGAGCGGAAATCCCGATCGTTCGGCGGGCGATCTTCCCGGCCCGCAATGTACCCCCCGGGGGTATATGAACCGCCATGTGAACCCTGCGGTACAATCGCCGGTCGGCGCGCCCCGACGCTGCTACTCTATAACTATTATAATGACAATATGTTGCGCCGCATTCCCGCATGTGGCATCACTGGTGCTATTACTCATGGCAGGAGCAGCAGGCAGGCAGCACACTTTTACTCGAGGAGGGCCAGATATGCGCAAGATGCTCACCATCGCCGCAACCATGCTCGCGATTTTCGTCCTCGCTTCCCCGTCCGTTATGGCGGGCAACGGGAAGGGCACTGGCGACGGGAACTACTTCAAGAACTTCTACCAGTGGCTCAGAGATGACGACGGGGACGGCATTCCGAATTGCCTCGATCCGGATTACATCAGGCCCGAAGATGGCACCGGCTTCGGCAAGCTCGGACCGAATTCGCTTGCTCTGAGAAGCGGGGATAAGAACCAGATCAGGCATGAGGAGCGGCATCAGGATCGCAAGAAGCTGAACATCAAGTATAACTGGAAGGGAACCAGGAAGTAGATCCGATCCGCTTCGTCACTCGCCTTGCTGCCTATTATCGAGATGCCTCCGGGCTCGCGGGCCCGGGGGCATCCTCTTGTTTCCCGCATGGATTATCAGGTTGAACGGATCGCCGGCGATCACGATTCGCGGAACATATCGACGAACCTGAGGAAGCGGCTCGCGTCCTCGAAGTTCGAGACGAGGCCGAGGGAGATGCGCACGGCGCCCGTGCTCTTTCCGTCGATGCACTGGCGGAACTCGTCGAGCGACATGCGGGAGCCGGAGCGGTCGAGGCACTGGATCATATCGCCTTTCGAGAGGCCGAGAGCGAGCTCGCCCGCGCCGGGATTGCAGAAGCAGCCGGTGCGAAGCGAGATGTTCATCGTGTTCGCGCGTTTCTCGACGGTGAGATGATCGATCGTGGCGCCCGCGGCGTCATAGACGTTGAAGGCGATCGTCGCGCCGCGCATCTCCATATCGGTCGGGCCGTAGATGCGGAGGACCGGGCGCCCGTTTCCGTGCTCGAGGGCGGCCATATGCTCGATGAGCCAGCCGGCGAGACTCGCGACGCGCGTGTGAATCACATCCATCCCGATTGAATCGAGAAAGTCGAGACCGCGCTCGACGGCGGGGAGGCATGCGTAGTTGAGCGTGCCGTCCTCGAAGCCCTGGGCGCCCTGGGCGAGGAAATATTTGTCGGCCTGCACCGACGCGATCGTGATCGTTCCGCCCGCGAACCAGGGGCGCCGAAGCTTTTCGAGCGCTTCCCGGCGGGCGATGAGCGCGCCGACGCCCGTGGGATATCCGAACATCTTGTAGAACGAAACGGCCGTGAAATCGGGATGCCAGCGGCCGAGGTCGAGCCGGTTCGTCGGAACGAAGGCCGCCGCGTCGAGAAGAACGTCCCAGCCCTTCTCGTGGGCCTTCTCGATCCATTCGAGAGGATGCCGGACCCCCGAGAAATTCGACTGGGCGGGATACGCGAAGAGCCTGTTGCAGATCTTCGGGCTCTCGTCGAGGTATCTCTCGAGCACGCAGTCGAGCATGCGGAGATCGGGAGGCATGACGGGGACGTATTTCGTGACGACGCCGCGGACCCGGTCGTACTCGCGCAGCCCGTTCACCGAGTTATGGTTGTCGAAGCTGAGGAGGAGGACGTCCCCGGGGCAGAAGGGATACCCCTCGCCGACGAGCTTGAGCGCGTGCGTCGCGTTCGCGGTGAAAATGGGAACGTATTCATCGGGGGAGGCGTTGAAAAACTCGAGGACGCGGTGGCGGCATCGCTCGACGTAATCGGTGGAAACCGCCGAGGTCGGATTCGTCGAATGCGGGTTTCCGAGGACGTTCGCGAGAAGAAACTCGGCGTGATCCCTGACGAGCGATTCGCCGTAGAGTCCTCCCCCCGTATAGTCGAGATACGCGTGCCCTCCGGCGTCGAGGCGGGAGAAATCCTTCGCGCGGATATCGTCGATGGCCGAAGTGGATTCGTACTCCGGATACCGCTCGAGGAATTTCCGGTAATCCGCGCCCGGATGACCGGCGTCGCGGGCGTTCGAATGTGTTTTCACGCGCGGAGCCTCCGATTTCGTCGTCGCGCAAAGGTAGCCCATGACGAGGCGCATGTCAATATGAGTGAAATGTGTTGACAATAGTATATTATATAATTAGAATATTCACATAATATTATATTCTGGTTCCCGGGCGCGCGGTGAAGCGCGCCGGACCGGAAGCCGGAGGCGTTTGCAAGGAGCTGTGGCATGAACGACGACGAACTGAAAAATTTGAAATCGGACAAAGTCGTGGACGCGCGCGGGATGGCCTGCCCGGGGCCTCTGCTCGAGGCCAAGAAGGCGATCGCCGGCATTTCCGTCGGCGGGATCATGGAGGTTCTCTCCTCGGACGAGGGGACCAACAACGACATCCCGATGTGGACGAAGAAGATGCAATACGAGCACCTCGGCACGGTCGAGGACGCGGGGTTCTGGAGACTCTTCGTGAAGAAGACGAAGTAGGAATGAAGAAGGGACTTCCGGAGAAGAGACGGTGCGCCCGGCTCGCGTCGATTTTCAAGACGCTGTCTCATCCGCAGCGGCTCTATCTGCTCTGCTGCCTGTGCGACGGGGAATCGACGGTGGGCGAGCTCGGCGCCGCCTGCGGGGCGCCTCAGCCTGTCGTCTCGCAGCACCTCACGAGGATGCGTCTCGAGGGAATCGTCGCATCGCGCCGCGCCGGGAATCACGTTCACTATTCCATAGCGGATCCGCACATACCGGCCCTCATTCGGAGCATGGAGAAGATCTCGCATGAGTGAATTCGTACCGCGGATTCTCGTATTCTCGACCGATACCGTCTCCGACCCGGGGATCGACCTCGCCGGCCGGAACAAGATGCATTATCCCGCGACGGTGTTCGTTATCACGGTGCCGTGCTCGAGCGGCATCAAACCGTCGTGGATCGTCCACGCGCTCGAGAACGGCTTCGACGGCGTCTTCATCGCGGCGGACGGGAGCGATTGCGCGCTCGTGAGCGATTGCACGGCGCGGACGGCGAAAACGGCGGCCGCGGCGCAGGCGGCGCTCAAGGAACGGTCGCTCGAACCGGCGCGCGTCAAGATGGCGGCGGTATGCTCGGTCTGCGCCGAGTCGTTTCAAAAACACATGAAGCAATTCAGCGAGGCGCTCAGGAAAATGGGCCCGGCGAAGAAGGCGGCGTAGATGGATTACGACGCGCTCGTCATCGGCGGCGGGATCGCCGGCATGGAATCGGCGATCAATCTCGGCGACATGGGGTACCGCGTGCTCCTCGTCGAGAAGGAGCCGAGCGTCGGGGGGAAGATGATCCTTCTGAGCAAGGTGTTCCCCACGCTCGATTGCGCCTCGTGCATCTCGACGCCGAAGATGGCGCTCGCCGCGAGCCATCCGAACATCGATCTCAAGGTGTACAGCGAGGTCAAGAACATCCGCCGGAACGAGAACGGCACCTTCAAGGCGACGATCGTGCGGAAGCCCACCTTCGTCGACTTCGCCAAATGCACCGGCTGCCAGGACTGCGAGAAGGTTTGCTCGGTCACCGTGCCGGACAATTTCAACTACGACCTCGTTTCGCGGCGTGCCGCATACATCGCCTTTCCGCAGGCCGTGCCGAAAAAGGCGGTCATCGAGCGCGAGGGAACGTCGCCCTGCACGTATGCCTGCCCGGCGGGGATCAAAGCGAACGGATACATCTCGCTCGCGCGGCGGGGGGATTTCGAGAAGGCGTTCAACCTGATCATGGAAGACGCGCCGCTCGTCGGGAGCCTCGGACGGGCGTGCTACGCTCCGTGTCAGCCCGAGTGCACGCGAGAGAAGATCGGCGGCGCCCCGGAGATCAAGCTGCTCAAACGTTTCATCGCGGACTGGTACTACGAGCGCCATCCCGAGCCCGAGTACGGGCCGCCGGCCGAGAAGTCGGGAAAGCGCGTCGCGATCGTCGGCTCGGGCCCGTCGGGGCTCACCGCGGCCTACTTCCTCGCGAAGAAGGGGCATGAGACGGTGATCTTCGAGGCGGCGGTCGAGCCCGGAGGCATGCTCCGGTTGGGCCTTCCGCCGTACCGTCTGCCGAAGCATACCGTGGACCGCGACATCAAGAACGTCACCGCCCTCGGAGTCGAGATCAGGCCCGGCGTCGCGATCGAATCGATATCGAAGCTTCGGGGGGAAGGATACGACGCGGTTTTTCTCGCCGTGGGCGCGGCGGTCTCCAAGCGCCTCGGGATCGAAGGCGATGGGCTCCGCGACGTCGTGGGCGGCATCGAGTTCCTGATCGCGGCGCATGCGGGAGGGAATTTCGACATTGCGGGCAAACATATCGCCGTTATCGGAGGTGGCAACGTCGCCATCGACGTCGCCCGCACGGCGCGCCGCCTCGGCGCCGCCTCGGTCGCTATCGTCTATCGCCGCACGAGAGAAGAGATGCCCGCTTCGCGCGATGAAATCCACGATGCGCTCGCCGAGGGAGTGACGCTCGACACCGGGCTGGCGCCGAAACGAGTCATCGGCTCGAATGGACGGGTGACAGGCGTCGAATTCGTTCGTTCCGTTTCGACGATCGGCGCGGATGGCGTCCGAACGCTGCGGTACGACGAAAGACGCGTGAAGAGTATTGCCGCCGACATCGTCTGTGTCGCGGTCGGACAGGAGCAGCCGACGAGCGCTTTCGCCAGGGAGGGAATCGCGCTGAACCCGAATGGAACGATTGCGGTCGATCCCGCAAGTCTCACGACGAGCGTCGAGGGCGTGTTCGCCGGAGGAGACGTCGTTTTGGGTCCGGCGACGATCGTGCAGGCGATAGGACAGGCGAAGCGGGCCGCGTTCTCCATCGACCGCTGGCTGCGCGGTGAAACACTCGAGGGAATCGAATTCGAACCCAGACTCCCCGCGACGAATAAGGAGGCGGTTCTCGCGCGTCAGACCGCGTATCCGTCCGTTCACGTCGAGAGGCGGGAGATCGTCTCTCACCTGCGCATCAAGGATTTCAGCGAGGTGCAGGAGCCTCTCACCGAGGAGGAAGCGCTCGCGAGCGCTTCGAACTGTCTCAACTGCGGCATCTGCAGCGAGTGCCATCAGTGCAAGATCGTCTGCCCCGCGGACGCGGTCGATTTCGACATGCGCGCGGAGGAGAGAGAGGTCGAGGTGGGTTCCGTCGTCGTCTCGACGGGGTTCAGGCTGTTTCCCGGCGAGCTCATGGAGCGCTACGGCTTCGGAAAATACCGGAACGTCGTCACGGCGATGCAGATGGACCGGCTCGTCGCCCCGACGAGACCGTTCAACTACGTGATGAGGCCGGGCGACGGGAAAAGGCCGGCCAATATCGCCTACGTATTCTGCGCGGGTTCGCGCGACCGCACGGTGGGTAATCCCATCTGCTCCCGCGTCTGCTGCATGTACTCGATCAAGCAGGCGCAGCTTCTCCTCGGAGCGCTCCCCGTCGCCGACATCACGATGTATTACATCGACATCCGCGCCTTCGGCAAGGGGTACGAGGAGTTCTACGAGCAGACGAAGGCGATGGGCGTGCGCTTCGTGAAGGGGAAGGTCGCGAAGATCGCGGAGAAGGAAGGCGGAGATCTCGTTCTTCGATATGAAGACATCGACGGCGGCGGCACGATCCGCGAAGCCGAGCACGATATGGTAGTTCTCTCCGTCGGCTTCACCCCGAATCCCGAATTCATGCGGCTCTTCGACGGCGGGTCGCTCGAGGCGGACGACCTGTTCTTCATACGGGAGCCGGAAGAGCACGTGAATCCCGCGAAGACGAGCATCGAGGGGGTCTTCGCCGCGGGCGCGGCGACGGGCCCGATGGACATACCGGACACGATTCTCCACTCGGGCGCGGCGGCCGCCCAGGCCGCGTCCTATATCGAGAGCCTCAAGAGGAAGCTATGACCGACGAAGGAAAGAAAATAGGGGTCTATATCTGCCACTGCGGCGGCAACATCGCCGACTACGTCGACGTCGACAAGGTCCGCGAGTCCGTCGAGAAGGAGCTCGGCGTCAAGGTTGCGAAGACATCGCTCTTCACCTGCTCCGACGCCTCGCAGCAGGAGATGATGAAGGATATCGCCGAGCAGAAGCTCGACGGAATGGTCGTCGCATCGTGCTCTCCGAAGCTTCACCTCATGACCTTCCGCAACGTCGCGAAGCGCTCGGGCATGAATCCCTTCCAGTACGTGCAGGTGAACATCAGGGAACAGTGCTCGTGGGCGCATTCCGACGACAAGGAAGGCGCCACCTGCAAGGCGATCGGTCTCGTGCGCGGCGGGATCGAGAAGGCGATGCGAGCGGAGCCGCTCGAACCGATACGCGTGACGTCGGTCAAGAAGGTGCTCGTCGTCGGCGCCGGAATCGCTGGAATGCGGGCGGCGATCGAGAGCGCCGATCTCGGCGTCGAGGTGTTCCTGATCGAGCGCTCGAGCGCGGCCGGCGGCCACGTCGGCGAGCTCGGCGAGATGTATCCGACGGGGAAAAGAGGCGCCGAGATTGTCGCGGGGCTCCTCGGCGAGATCAGGAAGCGGAGCGCCATCACGCTCTTCACGAACGCCGAGCTTGTGGAAAAGCAGGGGCACATCGGCGACTTCGACGTGAAGATCCGGATCGCCCCGGGCGCCGCGGGCGACTCCCCGGGCGCCGCGGGCGCTGCCGCCGCCGCGCGCCCCGAAGAGACGATCAGCCTCAACGTCGGCGCCATCATCGTCGCGACGGGATTCGACACGTATGAGCCGAATCGGGACGAGTACGGCTTCGGCCTCGACGGCGTCGTCACGCTCGACGAGTTCGAGAAGACGATTCTCCGCGCCGACGGGAAGCTCGAGATCGGCGGCAAGCCGGTAAAAACGATCGCGTTCGTCTACTGCGTCGGGAGCAGGCAGGGGGCCGGCGTCGAGAACGCCAATCTCTATTGCTCGCGCTACTGCTGCAACGC
>JBFYZM010000030.1:0-3428 GCA_041309505.1 Candidatus Krumholzibacteriota bacterium | reverse complement strand
CTCGCGATCCTCTCTATCGACGAAAAACTCGCGGGGAACGGCGCGCATCGCAGCGAGCACTCGCTTGTCGCGCACGCCCCGGCGCTCGATCTGGTCTTTGACCATGCGCTCGCGTTCGCGCTTGTCTTCTTGCGAGGATTCTCCGATCATCCGAGCGTTTCCTTGATCCTGCGCTCGGCCTCGTCGAGCGTCTCCGCGACGCGCGCGCCGTCGCCTCCGCCGCCCTGGGCGAAGTCCTTCCCGCCGCCCCCGCGCGCCCCCACGATACCGGCGCACGCCTTCATGATCTCGCCCATGTTGAGCGGAATGCCTGACGAGCATGCGAATATCAGAGCGGGGCTCCGGCCCGAGAGCCCGAAGAGCACGATCTTGTTGCCCATCTCGCGGATCTTCGTCGCTGTTTCCTTGAAAGAGTCACTGTAGATGTCGACGTCATCCTCATCGAATACCCGCTTCACGATGTCGAAGCCCCCCGCCGAACCGGTCGCCTCCGAGAATCCCTCCACCCGGTATCCAGTAAGCTCGCGGGTCAGCAGTTGATTCTTCCTAAACAATTCCAGCCCCACTTTATCTCTTCTCTCGATGAGTTGGGGTATCTCCCGCCAGTCGGTGGTGAAACCCGCCGCGATCGTGGAGAGAATCTTGTGCTTCGCGGCGTAGTCCTTCGCCGCGCGGGCGCCGCAGATGAATTCGACGCGCGCGTTTCCCTTGACCTTCTCGAGCCCCAGAATCTTGATAATGCCGATCTCCCCCGTCGAGCGAACGTGCGTGCCGCAGCAGGTCGAGCTGTCGAAGCCCTCGATCTCGACGATCCGCACGCGCTCCACCCCGTCGGGCAGCCGCGAGCGGAGAACGGTCGAGGTCTCGATCTCGCCCGCCTCCGCAACGCGGCACACTATTGGGATGTTTCGAAAAACGATCTCATTCGCGCGCGCCTCCGCCTCGTCGAGACGCTGCTCGCTCGGCGCGCTTCCTTCGAGATCGATCGTACAGATCTCTTCGCCGAGATGGAACGAGACGGTCTTGAGCTTGTAGCTCTCGAGAAAGACGCGCGAGAGGAGGTGCTGCCCCGAGTGCTGCTGCATATGATCGAATCGCCGCGCCCGATCGATTCTCCCCTCGACCTCATCTCCCGCCCGGAGCTCCCCCTTCACAAGATGCCGCACGCCCTTATCGCTCTCGGCGACGGCGACGACCTCGCGCCCGCCGAGCGTTCCGCGATCGTCCGGCTGCCCGCCCGACTCGGGATAGAAAAAGGTCCGGTCGAGATACACGGCCTGGAGCCCCTCGACCGCGGCCTCGCCCCCGCCCGCCAATTCGCCTGCGCCCGCCGGCTCGACCTCGCGCACGCGCGCCTTGAATTCGACCGTGTACGGATCGGCGAGATAGCATTGTTCATCGAAATTCATGAACGATTCCTTTCGCGGCTCTCGCGGCCGGCCGCTCATTTATAATAGAAGAAGCCGAAGATCCCGGCGGCGACGATCGCGTATATCGGATGAACGTCGAGGAAATAGACGACCGCGAAGCACGCCAGCGCGAGGAGCGCGGATTCCCACGCGAAGACCGATTTCGGCGCCAAGTGCGCCACCGTGACGAGGAGGAGCGCCACGACGACGGGGCGCACGCCCTTCGTGATTCCCTGAATCGCCGGCACGCTGCGGTATTTGAAATAGAGGGTCGCGAGAACGATAATGAGCACCGTCGAGGGAAAGATATGCGCACCGAGCGCCGCCGCCGCTCCCCACGGGCCGCCCACCTTGAGCCCGACGCAGAGCGCCATCTTCGTCGCGATCGGCCCCGGAAGGGCGTTCGCCATAGCGAGCACGTCGATGAACTCCTCCTGCGTGAGCCAGTGATAGTTGGAGACGACCTCTCTCTCCACAAGGGGGATAATGGAGGGGCCTCCGCCGTAGCCGAAGAGGCCGGTCTTGAAGAAGGAAAGCATGAGTTGCCCGTAGATTCCCATAGTCTGGCCTCAAGCATAGAGGAATCCGCCGAAGCATGTAAATAGTATTGTGCGGGGGCGCCAATCGCAGGGGACCTCGAATGCGGGGGGCTCCCCCGCGGGGCCTACCGGCGTGCGCGCGGAGCGCCGACGAACGCGAGGAGGAGACAGGCGAGCGCCATCGCGAAATAGACGGCGTCCCCGTGCTTCGTGTAGAACGTGTGCCCGCTCGATCGCTCGGCGGAGCCGTAGATCATCCCCTCGGTGAAGAGCCCGAGACGCTGCGTTACCCGCCCGACCGGATCGACGACCATCGAGACGCCCGTGTAAGCGGATCTGAACAGAGTGACGCGGTTCTCCACCGCGCGGAGAATCGCCATCTCGGCGTGCTGGACGGGACCCTGGTTGTTCCCGAACCAGCCGTCGTTCGTGATGTTCACGAGAAAATCGGCGCCATCCCGGACGTAGCGCCTCGTGAAGCCGGCGAAGGTGGACTCGAAGCATATGAGGACGCCGAACTTGCCCTCCTCCGAATCGAAGATCGTCTGCTTCTTCCCCGCGATGAAATTCGCCTGCCCGAATTCGAGCTTGGCGAGAGCCGGGAAATACTGGCTCCACGGCATCTTCTCGCCGAAGGGGAGCAGATTCACCTTGTGGTAGTTGCCCGTGAGCGCGCCGTCCCTCGAGATGAGCCCCGCGGCGTTGTGCGGGATCCACGCGTTATTCGTGATCGTGTGATCGACGTAGCCGGTGAGAATATCGATCCGGTCGCCGGCCGCGATGGATTCGAGGAGCCCGAGATACTGCGGCGTCGATTTGAAGGAAACGGGAGCGGCCGTCTCGGGGAAGATAATGAGACCCGCGCCCTGCCGCGCCTCGATCGCGGCGTATTCCTCGAACTGCAAGAAGATCGTGTCGCGATAGGCAGGCTCGAATTTCAAACCGAGATCGACGTTCGGCTGCATGACGGCCACGGCGTCGTTTCCGTTGATCGCGGTCTTCGTCCGGTCGAACCGCGCGATCTCGTATGCGCCGAACGCGAGATGTCCCGCGACGAGCGCGACGAGCGCAGCCGCCGCGAGAACGCGCGCGCGAGCGCCCCGGCCAAAGAGCGCCCAGGCGGCGCAGACGTTCAGAAGCGCGAGAACGAACGAGAGCCCGAACGGCCCGTACACGGAGACTCCCTGGATCGTGAGCGGATGGATCGCGAGCGCGTTCGGGAGCGTTCCCCACGAGAAGGCGAGCTCCCCGTGCGACCGCGCGTATTCCGCGAGCGTCCAGAGCGCGGGCGCGGCGATGAGCGCGCGTGCCCCGAAACGCGACGCGCAGAGCGAGAGCGCGACCGTGAAGAGCGCCGTATAGCAGGAAAGGTACGCGACGAGGAGCGCGAGCGCGGGGCCCATGAGCCACGGCATCGTGGCGCCCGCCGCCGGAATGAGCTCCATAATCCAGAAAAGGAGCGGACAGAAGAACGAGAAGC
>JBFYZM010000029.1:0-3605 GCA_041309505.1 Candidatus Krumholzibacteriota bacterium | reverse complement strand
GGAGCACCCCGCAGAAATGCAAAGCGCGATTGTGAGGCTCCAGCCAAGCAGCATGTTCCTGTTAATTCTTGCTGTGCGCATTTCTATTCCAATGCCTCATAAGATTGCTGACAATCAATCTAACTCAATATAGACAGTTCTGTGTTGCGCAGATAGGACTGCGAACCCCCGCTGTGTAGCAAAGCCGTTTCTCCTTGAGATCATTCATATTCTACCACAAATCAACATATTGCATCAAGCCCCGTCGAAACCGGGAGCTTGATAGGCTGCAAGCGGCTGCAATGATATTCGATAAACACTGCAGTTATCTATGGCCCCGCAAAGCCACATGCGTTATCGCCCGCCGCAAGCACCCGAACGACACTTCGCACCCCTCGGTCCGTCTTGAATTGAATCCAAAGTCCCCATATTGATTATGCCTGGCGCGTGCATTGCAAACGATTATGAACAGAAAGAGGGTTTGCGCTGTTGCCGCCTCCGCCCTTTTTCCTGAGCGCTGCCGCCGGCGGATTCTTTCGTACGTTGGAAGACGAAGTGTTCAAGCCGCAGGCCGAGCTGCGCCTCATCGCGCGGCTCTGAAGCCCGCGATCTCGCGAGCATCCTTCAGCGCCTTCCATTCCTCTGTCACACAGCGAGTTATGCGGCATTCCCCTTGGCTCGCTTTATGCGTGATCCGGTCTCAATGCAGCTTTCGCACGGCTGCAACTGATTCGAGCCTGTGGAGACCAGGGTCGGATAACGCAAAATTCTACTAATGATTGCCGGGAATGGATCGGCCTATGGGAATCCATCATCTGGTCATCGCTCTATTTGTGTCAGCGGCGCTTTGCATCGTCCCGCTCATCGGGTTTGTTGCATTCAGGATAGCCAAAGCGCTGCAATCGGCGACCCTTGAGCGTCTTGCCCGGCAAAACGAACCCCTCGTCTCGCTTATCGCCTCGGAAGAAGGGGTGGCGAGCGAGAGTGCCGTCGCGCGGCTCAATCTGCTGAAGGATCCTTTGCTCGCGGAGCGGCTCATCGACAGAGCGGCGGGCGACGCGGGCCGCTCAATCGGCGATTTCCGCGAGGTATACGACGCTGCGGGAGTTACGGAACGCTACGTCGCCCTTCTCGAGAAATCGAAGTCGTGGCAAAAACGAGCCTTCGCCGCCGAGAAACTGGGGCAGATCGGATCCGCAACAGCCCTACCGGCCCTTATTTCGATTATACGGGACGTCAATAACGAAGACGAGGATGTTCGAGGCGCCGCGCTCCGCGCGCTCGGGCGCATACGAGACGAAAGGGCCATTCCCTTCCTCGTCGAAGCGCTCGGCTACCCGGACACATGGCTTCCTCCCCGTATCGGAGAGATACTCGTCAGCATCGGCGAACCGGCGATTCCGTCGCTGCAAACAGAGCTGAAACGCAATCCCAGCGAACACGTTCGGATGTGGGCCGCGGAGATACTCGGGTGGCTGAACGCCGCGAGCGCCGCCACCGCCCTCGGCGACGCGCTGTCCGATATCAGTCCCGAAGTCAGGGCGAAAGCGGCCGGCGCCCTCGGCAAGATCAAGGACGATCGATCGGTGAACGGACTGCTCGAGCTGCTCGTATCCGATCCCGTGCCGTTCGTCAGGATGAAGGCGTCGCAGGCGCTCGGCCTGATCGGGCATCCGGCGGTCATCGATTACCTCGTCAACATTCTCAAGGATCCCGAGTGGTGGGTGCGCGTTCGCGCCGTCGAAGCGCTCGAGAAACTCGGAGAAAGGGCGGTCGCCGCTCTGCTTCCCGCGCTGGAGGACGAAGATCTCGAAGTGCGCAAGCGCGCGGCCATGGCCCTCGAGCGCATCGGATACGTCGAAAAGATACTCGACGAATACGGACAGCCGGAATTCAAGGGCGAGCTGAGAAAGATACTCTGCCTCGTCGCCGAAGCCGGCATCATCGAGAGCATCTGCCAGAGACTCGGGACGGCTGACAGACATTTGAAAAAGCGGATCGTCCGAATCCTCGGAGAAGCGCGGGTCGTCGAGGCCGGGGGTCCTCTGCTCGAACTGCTCCGCGACACGTCCGAATGGTCGCTCAGGGCGCGCATCATCGAAAGCCTCGGCAAGATCGGAGCGAAAGAAGCGATCCCGTATCTCGTCGAGCATCTCAGGGACGACGAGAGTTGGGTGCGGAAGGCCGCGGTCGACGCCCTCGGGCAGCTCGATGCGCAGAGCATCACGGACGATATCGCGCGCATTCTCGACGATCCGAGTCCCCTCGCGCGGGAGGCGGCGCTCGAAGCACTCCTGCTCCTGAAAAGCGCGCGGCATCGCGACAAGATCGAGGCGCTCCTCATCGACCCCACGCCCCGGGTCAAACAGACCGCGATACGAGTCATGCGGGAGCTCGACCTCCCGCTGGGCGAGGCGAAGGCCGCCGCGCTTCTCACCGACACTTCCGAAGAAGTGCAGAGAGAAGCGATAAAATATTTCGCCCGCTCGCTCGACGCGCGCCGGGCCGGTGATATCGTGCGCCTCGTGCCTCACGGCTCGCCGTCGCTCGTGAAAGAGATCCTGGCGTACTTCGAAGCGGTGCCCGCAACCGATATGCGCGTTCTTGCCGGATCCGTCACCATCGCCGGCCTCCGCCCCGAAGCGCTCGGCGCCCTCATAGAGATCGCCTCGCGCGTCAAGGGCGAGGAGGCTCATCGCTTCATCGCCGGCTCCGCCGGCAGCCCCGAACCTTCCGTCAGGGAGCAAGCTCTCATCGCGCTTGCGCGTTTCGGAACGGACGGCAATGAGGAAACGATCGCGAGGGGCCTCTCCGATCCCGCCGCGCAGGTGAGAATCGCGGCGTTGGCGCGCCTCGCAGCGGATCCCCGGCGCGAGCTCCTCGAATGCGCCTGGGCTCTCGCGACCGATCCCGACGAAAACGTGCGCACGGCGCTTGCGCTTACGCTCGGCGCATCAGGGCTGAAAGATCTCAAGCCGCGGGTGAGCCAAATGCTGAGCGACGCCTCCATAGCCGTGGGCGCGGGCGCCCTCATCAGTCTCGCCGCGTTCGATGACGCTTCGTTCCTCGAAACCATCCGGGCGCGCTGGAGCCCTGCGCAGATAAAGACCGCCATCCGTTCCGTCAGGCACGATTTTCGGTTCGGGTCCATCCTGGAGCTCATAAGCCGCGACGCCGTGCAATCGAACAATCTCGAAGTGGCGTTCATTCTCGCCGAGAGCGAGCGGGACTTCACCCGGGATCTCATCGCGAAGATCAAGGAATCGCACGATCCGCAGATACGGCTCAAAGCGATGGAGATTCTCACGCTGCTCCCGACGGGGGAATTCCTCACATCGATCCTGGGTATCATGAAACGCGACCCTCTCGCGGAAGTGCGTGTCCGGGCGATGGAGATCGTTTCCATGACCGGGAGAGAGGACGAGACGGTATCGGCCATATCGTCGATGCTCGTCGATCCGTCGCCCGTCGTCCGGACAAGAGCCGCCGAGATCCTCGCGGGCCACGGAACGCCCCAGGCTCTCGAAGCCCTCTTCCACGTGCTCGACACCTCGGACAGGAAATTCCGGGAAGCGGTGACGACGTCGCTCTCCGACATCCTGGCGGACAGTCCGAAGAAATTCGAC
>JBFYZM010000028.1:0-4578 GCA_041309505.1 Candidatus Krumholzibacteriota bacterium | reverse complement strand
GTTTGAAGTCTCTTGTTCTCTCGCTAGGGGGATATGGCAAGGCAGAGGCCACGGTTCATTAGCGGCGGTTTCGGGCGGCCATGGCGGCTCCAAATGACGCCGCAAAAGCCCTCCATTGCGGAGTCGCGCGAGCTCACAACACATTGATAATGTTATAATTAAACGACACTCCGCGATCGGCGATCCCGCCGCCCCGCCGTCTCTGATTTCTCCAAAATGCCTGGCACGAGGCCGCCACGGCCGATCCGGCGTTTGGGATTTTTTCTTATGTTTGGGGGGGATTTCAGGGGGCGGCCCGGAAGCCCCGGGCTATTATGAAATATGTCAATCAGTTACGGTGACTGGCTCAAATGATCCACTTCGGAGTTTTTTCTTCGATTCGTCGGCGCCGATTCCGTGTTTTTTCATCTTGTACCTCAAGGTGCCTCGTCCGACCTTGAGAAGCCCCGCCGCGCGGGTGACGTTGCCCTCGGACCGGGCCAGCGCGGCTTCGATGAGCGCCTTCTCGACCGCCTCGAGCGGCACCCCGCCCGATGGCATATCGATGACGATCCTTTCCTCTTGTTCCTTGAGAGGGAGCGCGATTTCCCGTTCGACCCTGGAGAACGGGAAGTCGCCCGGCTCGATCGTGCCGCCCACGTTGAGGAGAACCGCCCGCTCGATGACGTTGATGAGCTCGCGGATGTTCCCCGGCCACGAATAGCGCTCGAGGGCCTCGATCGCGTCCTCGCTCAGCTTGATCTCGCGCTTGTTGATGCCGGCGGCGAATCTCTTCGTCGACGCGAGCGCGATCGGCCTGATGTCGGCGAGGCGCTCCCTGAGCGGCGGGATGCGAATCTCGACGACGTTCAGGCGGTAGAAGAGATCCTCCCTGAACCGCTTCGTCGCGACCGCCTCGCGCAAATCCCTGTTCGTCGCGGACATGACCTTGACGTCGACGGGGAGAAACCGCGTGCCTCCCACGCGCCAGATCGTGCGCGAGTCGAGGAACTTGAGGAGCTTGGCCTGCAGCGAGTAATCGATCTCGCCCACCTCGTCGAGAAAGATGGTGCCGCCGTTCGCGCATTCGAAGAGCCCGATCTTCTCTTCCTTCGCGTCGGTGAACGCGCCCGGCTCATGGCCGAAGAATTCGCTCTCGAGCAGGTTGCGCGGAATCGCGGCGCAGTTGACCTCGATGAACGGCCCCTCGCGGCGCGGGCTCGCGAGGTGCATCGCCTTGGCGAGAGCGCCCTTGCCCGTTCCGCATTCTCCCGTGATCATGATGGAGGTCGTGTCGCTCGCGGCGACCTTGCGCGCGAGGTCGATCACTTCGCTCATCCGCTCGCTCGCGCCGACGATCTCCGCAAATCCTTCGCGCACCGCGGCGCGCTTCTCGAGCACGCTCCTGCGCGTGCGCTTGCCGACGCCCTGCGCGACGGCCGCGAGAATCTGCGCGACGTCCTCGTAGCGGTACGGCTTCTGGAGAATGTGACGCGCCCCGACGATCAGCGCGGCGCGGTCGGCCGCGTGAAAATCTTCGGGCGCGAGAAGAACGATCTGCGTCTGCGGGTGGCTTTCGCGCCAGGCGCGAAGGCCCGCGAGCGTCGTTTCGATATCCTCGGCGCTCGTTCCCTCGTTCAGCGAGATGAGGAGCAGCTGGTACTCCGTCTTGTTCCGCGCCTCCGCGAACTCGCCGACCGACGCGAAACCTTTCGCCTGCCAGCCGCTTTCCTCGCACAGTCGCGCGAGGCTCTCGCGGGCGGCGGCCGCCGTTTCGATTATTCCTGCGTTGAGATGGGACATTTCCCCCAAAAAACGAGCAATTTGCATGCCTTGCGCGCAAGTATTTGAAAGAAGCGGGGCAATCTGGTATTTTACGGACAGCAATCGGTTTCGGTTTCGCGGGCCCCATCGCAAAGGTCGTTTGAATTATGAACAACGCTCGTTTCCGCGCAATGGCTGTCCTCGTCGCGTTTTTCGCGGTGTGCGCCGGCTGCAGCAGCGATCCGGATACTCTCATTCTGGAAGATCCCGTCTTGACCTCGATCTCTCCCGGCTCGGGGGCGTTCGGCGATACGATCGTCGTGAGCGGCTCGGGCTTCGGCGCGCGTCCGTCGGCGAACGCGATCGTGATCTCTCCCGACAGGTTCTCCGCGCCCGCCGCGTGCCGCGTCATCGCGCCCATCGGCGGATCCGACACGGAGCTCCGGGGGATCGTTCCCGACGGAGCGTTCACGGGAAGCGTGCGTGTCGAGCGCGCGAATCGAATCGGCAAGGTGTTCGCGATCGCTCTGGAGCCTCCCGCGTCCGCCTCGGCCGCTCTGCCGTTCGGCGTCCGGCTCGCCGCCGGCGACGTGGGCAAGTCGTTTTTCTCGGGAGTCGATTATGATTTTTCGATAACGGCGGGGGCCTCGGACGAGGATTACCTGTTCATCGTCTTCAGCGACCAGGCGCCTCCCCAGAGCACGGGGACATATCTCGACAGCAATACGGCGCAGAGCTCGACCGCGCTCGCGGCCGTGCAGTCAGATGCGCGGCCGACGGTTGCGGACGCGGCGCCCAAGAACGTGACCTCCTCGAAGCAGCCCGGCGAGCGGCAGGATCCGGTCGCGGGAGCCGCCGGCTCGAGACGCCGGGATTTCGAGAGACGCGTGGGCGAGGAGATCGAGGATCTTCTCGAGAGAAGCGCGGGGACGCCCCTCCGAAGCGCCCCGGTTCGTTCGCCCGCCGCCGTCGGCGCAGCGCCGCAGGCGACCTTCAAGGTGCTCGTCGATCCGGCGGGGAGTATTCTCGATCCGGATAATTTCACGACGGTCACGGCGAATCTGAAATATACCGGCTCGCACACGCTCCTCTACGTCGACGCGGAGACGCCGACGTCGTGTCTCTCGGACGCCGAAGCGGCCGATCTCGGTCTCGCGTTCGAAGACAGCATATACGGCGTCGATCGCAGCTCCTTCGGAAACGAATCGGACATCAACAACGACGGGAAGGTCGCGATACTCATGAGCCCCGTCGTGAACCGTATGACGCCCGAGGGTACGGCCAGCGACCCGAATCAGGGCTACATCGCGGGATTCTTCCTCGCGACCGACCTTCTTCCCGATCTGGTGGACAGCCGCGTGACGAACGCGAGGGAGATCTTCTATTCGATGGTTCCCGATCCCGATTCCCCGCCGGAGTTCGGCAACGTCTTTCCGAAAGAGAAGACGCTGGGCGTCATCAGGAGCGTGCTCGCGCACGAGTTTCTCCACATGATTCTCTACAATTACCGCGTGCTCATCTATGGCGAAGGCTATTCGGGCGATTACATGGAAGATCTCTGGATCAACGAGGGGCTCGCGCACATCGCGGAGAATCTCAACGGATTCTATCCGAGCAACATCGGGCGCGCGAACCTCTTTCTCGCCGATCCCGGAGACGCCACGCTGATCTACGGCGGCGACGAGCTCGAGGAGCGGGGCGCCTCATTCCTCTTTCTCCGGCATCTCGGGGACCGTTTCGGAACGATCGTTTTCAGGAATCTCGTTCAATCGAAGAAGGCGGGCACGGCCAACGTCGAGGCCGCGACCGGCGCGTATTTCAACGAGCTGTTCGCCGATTGGGCCGCCGCCTGCTATCTGGACGACAGGGGGATCACGAGCGATCCACGGTTCAATTACTCTTCGCTCAACCTGCAGGACGTCGGAGTCGTTCCGCATTTCGCGCCTCTCCTCACCGTGCCGGGGAGCATCTCGGGAACGGTGACGAGTTTCATCAAGGCGATGGCGCCCGAATACATCCTGTACACGATACCGGCGGGGGAGACGGTCGAATTCACGATCGAGGCCCAGGTGAGCCCGTCAGGGAGAATGAATGCGGTCGTTGTCCGGACCCGGTAGGCGCGCGCCGGCCGTCATGCGCGTGCGCGCCCTCATGCGCGCGGTGTTCGCGCGCCGCGCGCTCGTCGCCGCGTTTCTCTCGATTGTCTTCTGCGCGTCCTGCGCGCCGCCGCGGAATATCGTTCCTCCCCCGGAGCCTTCCGTCACGCTCGAAGGTGAAATTGCGCTCGCGGGCGCGGACCCGCTCGACCGGTCGGTCGTCCTCTCCGACGCAGGAGGAAGCGTCTGCGCGATCTCGAGCCCGCGGTTCGAGTACGAGCTGAGAAACCTCGCGGGACAACGGGTGCGCGTCACGGGAAGGGTCGTGGGGAAGACGGAGAACGGTCCCGAATTCTTCGTCGAGAGCTACGAGCTGGCCCCGGCCGGCGGCCGCGCGCCGCTAACGGGCACGATCGCGCGGCGAGGCGAGGATCTCTTTCTTGTCGAGATGCGCTCGGGCGTCGAGTACGCTCTCGCCGGTCCGTTGGCTGAAGCGCTGCGCGAGTTTGCCGGATTCAAGGTGTGGATCGAGGGGCCGGTGACGCCCTTCGAGAAAAAGAACGGGGCGGGAGGGACGATCGCGGTCGAGGGCTACGGAATTATCGCTGCGCCCGGGCGGCCTTGAGGCGCTCCTCGAGATTCGTGTAGCTGATGAAGCGGGCCTGTTCGAGCTGCCGGAAGAAGACGCCGAGCCGGTCGTTGCACGGCTCGATCCTCTCGTTGAATTTCTCTCTCATCA
>JBFYZM010000027.1:0-12084 GCA_041309505.1 Candidatus Krumholzibacteriota bacterium | reverse complement strand
GCTTGAGGACAGCGTTCATCCTTGCGTACCGTTCGTCTTTCTTCAGCGCGCGTACGGAAGGGCAGCTCCCGAGAAGGATTCCTTTTAGTATATCCAGAGCAAAGCCTCGCCAGTCGTTTTTAATCCGCGTTCGAAGCGCTGGCCGGTTTTAATAAGTAACAAATCCGGATCGTACACATCCACGAAAGTCAGAGGTCTGGCCGTGATGGACATTGCGGAACTAAAAACGAAGAAGATCGAGGAACTCATCGATGTCGCTTCGACGCTCAACATCGAGGGGCTGTCGAGCCTGCGGAAGCAGGAGATCATATTCAAGATCCTCGAGGCGCAGGCGACGCAAAACGGGCTCATATTCGCCGAGGGCGTGCTCCAGGTCCTGCCCGAGGGATACGGGTTCCTCAGATCGTCGACCTACAACTACCTGCCGGGCCCCGACGACATATACGTCTCGCCGTCCCAGATAAAGAAGTTCGACCTGCGGACGGGGGACACCGTTTCCGGCCAGGTCCGCGCGCCGAAGGAATCCGAGCGCTACTTCGCCCTTCTCAAGGTGGAGATGGTCGACGGGGAACATCCCGAGGACACCAAGAAGAAGACCCTCTTCGACAACCTCACGCCGCTCTATCCGGACCAGCTGATCAATCTCGAAAGCAATCCCGACGATCTCTCGACGCGCCTCATGAACCTCCTGACCCCGATCGGGAAGGGCCAGCGCGGCCTCATCGTCTCGCCCCCCCGGGCCGGGAAAACGATCATCATGCAGAAGATTGCGAACGCGATCACGGCCAATCACCCCGAGATCTACCTCATCGTGCTGCTCATCGACGAGCGGCCCGAGGAAGTCACCGACATGGAGCGCTCCGTGAAGGGAGAGGTCATCAGCTCCACGTTCGACGAGCCGGCCGACCGGCACGTCCAGGTCGCCGACATGGTCATCGAGAAGGCGAAGCGCCTCGTCGAGCACAACAAGGACGTCGTCATCCTCCTCGACAGCCTCACGAGACTCGCCCGCGCGCACAACGCGGTCGTGCCCCATTCGGGCAAGATTCTATCGGGCGGCGTCGATTCGAACGCCCTCCAGCGGCCGAAACGCTTCTTCGGCGCCGCGCGCAACACCGAGGAGCAGGGGAGCCTCACGATCATCGCGACGGCCCTCGTCGAAACGGGAAGCCGCATGGACGAGGTCATTTTCGAGGAGTTCAAGGGCACCGGCAACCTCGAAATCGTCCTCGACCGGCGTCTCGCCGACAAGCGTGTGTTTCCGGCGATAGACATCTTCCGTTCCGGCACGAGAAAAGAAGAGCTGCTGCTCCCGGAGAAGGTTCTCAGCAAGGTGTATATCCTGCGCAAGTTCTTGAGCGACAAGAACGTAGTCGAAGCGATGGAATTTCTCCTCGAGAAGATGTCCAAGACGAAATCGAACCAGAAATTCCTCTCTGCGATGAACGCCTGAGATCCGCGCGGGAGCCCCCCGGTGAGCCGCGGCACGGGCCGCCGCAAAATTCCGTTTGTTTTTTCGAGACGGCGTTATTACATTTACCACACTTTTTGTGGTATAATCTCACGATAGGCCGGTATGCGGTCCGCGCAGGCGACAGGAAAAACGGGGAGTATGACGATGAAAAAGGATATCCATCCCGATTACAAACGGATGAAGATCACGTGCCTCTGCGGGAACGTGATAGAAACATCATCCACCCAGCAAGACATCCACGTCGAAATTTGTTCCCGGTGTCATCCTTTCTTCACGGGGAAGCAGAAGCTCATCGACACCGCCGGCCGCGTCGAGCGTTTCCAGCGCAAGTACGCCGATTACAAAGGCAAGAAGAAGGCGGAGAAGGACCCCGGGACCGATACGGAGAAATAGGCTCGCCGCAACCATCCTCATCCGAGCTCGTGTAAGGGGTTCATGTCCGGAAAAGACGCGAGAAAGCGCCTCCAGGTGGGCGGTCAGGCCGTCATCGAGGGCGTGATGATGCGCTCGCCGGACTGCATCGCCACCGCGGTGCGGACCTCGGGCGGCGCGATCGTCGTGCAGAGAGAGCCCTTCAAGAGCCTCGTCAAGCGCCACCGGCTTCTCAACGTTCCCGTCATCCGCGGAGCGATCGCATTCGTCGAGACCTTCGTCATCGCGATCAAGGCGCTTTCGTTTTCGGCCGAGAAAGCGACGGAGGATCTTCCCGGAGAGGGAGGCGCGGCGGGGGAAGGCGCGGCGAAGGCTCCGGGCGCCGACGGGGCGGCTGTCGCGGCGCCGGCCGGCGCGAAGAAGGCCGGCGCGGGACTTTCGGTCGTCCACATCGCTCTCACGATCGTCGCGGCGTTCGCGCTCGGTTTCGGTTTGTTCTTCTACCTGCCGCTCTTTCTCACGGAGCTCACCGGACTCACGCAGGGGGTGCTCTTCAACCTCGTCGACGGCGTGATCCGCCTCGTCTTCCTCGTCATGTACATCGTGCTCATCACGCGCTGGAAGGAGATGCGCCGGATATTCGAGTATCACGGCGCGGAGCACAAAACGATATCCGCCTTCGAGGAGGAGGGGCGGGCGACTCCCGAGAACGTCCGCGCCTATTCGACACTCCACACGCGGTGCAGCACGAGTTTTCTGCTCCTCGTCGTCGTCGTGAGCATCGTCGTGTTCATGATCCTCGGGCGGCCGGACAGCGTCGGCGACAAGCTCGTCCGCTTCGCGTTCATCCCCGTCATCGGCGGCGTGTCGTACGAGCTTCTCAAGCTCTCGGCGAATCCCGTCGCGCGCCGGTACATGGCGCCCCTCGTATGGCCCGGCCTGTTTCTCCAGAGGCTCACGACGAAAGAGCCTTCGAGCGATCAGATCGAGGTCGCGATCGCCGCTCTCGACGCCTGTCTCGGCGACAAAATAGTGGAATCCTAGGCTCGCATTCATTACCATCGCGTCGTGCCGCCGTACACGGGCCGGGCCGCGGCCTCGCCGTATCGCGCGGCTGTCGAATGGAGGATCGGTGGAGTCGAACAACCGGTATCAGAACGTGCTCACGCGCTTCGAACAGCTCGGCGAGGAGCTCGGAAAGCCCGACGTCATCAGGAATCGGGATCTCTACCGAAAGATCGCCCGCGAGCGGAGCGATCTCGAGAAGGCGGTGCTCGCGATCCGGCGTTATCTCGATTGCGAGAAACGCCACGCCGAGGATCGAGCGGCCGTCGAGCAGGAAGACGATCGCGAGATCGTCGAGCTCGCGCGCGCCGAGATGGCCGAGCTCGAGAAGGAGATGCGGGCCGAAGAGGAGAGCATCAAGGTGCTGCTTCTGCCGCGCGATCCGGACGATTCGCGCAACACCGTTTTCGAGATTCGGGCCGGAACCGGCGGGGACGAAGCCGCGCTTTTCGCCGCCGACCTCGCCCGCATGTACCGGCTCTACTCGGAGCGGCACGGGTGGAAGGTCGAGGATCTGTCGAGCAGCCCGACCGAGATCGGGGGCTTCAAGGAAAGCATCTTTCTCGTGTCGGGCGAGAACGCGTACGGGAAGCTCAAGTTCGAAAGCGGCGTGCATCGCGTGCAGCGCGTGCCCGTGACCGAAGCGGGGGGGCGCATCCATACGTCGGCCGTCACGGTCGCCGTGCTTCCCGAGGCGGAGGAAGTCGACATCCATATCGACCAGAAGGATCTCCGCGTCGACGTGTTCCGTTCCCGCGGCCCCGGCGGCCAATCGGTGAATACGACCGATTCGGCGGTGAGGATCACGCATATTCCGACCGGCATGGTCGTTCAGTGCCAGGACGAGAAATCGCAGCTCAAGAACCGGGTGAAGGCCCTGAAGGTCCTTATGGCCCGTCTCCTCGAGAAGGCGCGCAGCGAGCAGGACGAGGCGATCGCCGCCGCGCGGCGCGGCATGATCGGCTCGGGAGACCGGAGCGACAAGATCCGCACGTACAATTTCCCGCAGGGGAGGGTCACCGACCACCGGATCGGGCTCACCATATACAATCTGAAAGGCGTCCTCGGCGGCGAGCTCGACGAGATCGTCGACGCGCTCGCCCTTGCGCATCGCGAGGAGCTCCTCAAGCGCGAAATGGAGGCCGGGAACCGGCCTGGAGGCGCGTGATATGCCGGACGCCTCTCCCGCGAAGAGGGTGAAGGTCATGGAGGCGCTGCAGCTCGCGGAGGGCTACCTCTCGCGGCACGGCGTCGAGTCGCCCCGGCTCAGCGCGGAGCATCTTCTCGCCCGGCGCATGGGATGCTCTCGTCTCGATCTGTACCTCCGGTTCGATCACGAGCTCGTGGAAGAGGTGCTCGTTCCGTACCGCGAGGATCTCAGGACGCGTTCCACATGCTATCCGCTCCAGTACATTCTCGGGGAGGTCGAATTCATGTCCCTCCCCTTCGCGGTCCGCGAGGGGGTTTTCATTCCGCGGCCCGAGACGGAGCTTCTCGTCGAACGGATCGAGGAGATCGCGGGCGGCGCCGAGGCGATCTCGTTCGTCGAGCTCGGCGTGGGCTCGGGCGTCATCGCGGGAAGCCTGTGCCGGAGACATCCCGGCTGGAAGGGCGTGGGCGTCGACGTTTCCGCCGCCGCGGTCGCGCTCGCGAAGGAGAATTTCGAGGCGCTCGGCGTCTCTTCGCGCATGGAAACGTTCGTCGCCGACGGCCTCGGAGCGCTCTCCGCGGACCGGGCGTTCGATCTCGTCGTCTCGAATCCGCCGTACGTTCCGACCGGGGCGATCCCGTCGCTCGACGCGGAGGTTTCGCGCTTCGAAGCGCGCGCCGCGCTCGACGGCGGCGCCGACGGCGCCGGGTTCTTCCCCGTGCTCGCGGCGGAGGCGAAGCGCCTCCTCGCCCCCGGGGGGCTCCTCGCGTTCGAGATCGGTCACGGCCAGGGAGACGCGGCGCTCGAGATATGCGCGCGCGCGGGGCTCGAGCGAGCGTCGATGAGAAGGGACTTCAACAGGCTCGAACGGATCGTGACGGCCTTTGCGCCGAATGCGAGGGATGGGTGCGATGGATAGATTCGTCATCAAGGGGCCGTGCCGGCTCGAAGGGCGCGTCGCGGTGAGCGGCGCGAAGAACGCGGTGCTTCCGCTCATGGCGGCCTCGATGCTCACCGGCGGGACGTGCACGCTCGAGAACGTCCCCGATCTCAAGGACACCCGCACGATGATGGACCTCCTCGCGGGTTTCGGGGTCGTCTCGTCGCTCTCGAGCGGCGTGTGCACGATCGACGCCTCGCGGATCTCGTCGTTCGAGGCGCCGTACGATCTCGTGCGCACGATGCGGGCCTCGATCTACGCGTTCGGCCCGCTCGTCGCGCGCTTCGGCACGGCGCGCGTCTCCATGCCGGGCGGGTGCGCGTGGGGGCCGCGCCCCGTCGATCTCCATCTCAAGGGTCTCGCGGCGCTCGGGGCGAAGCTCACGATCGAGCACGGCTATATCAACGCGAGCGCCGGCAAGCTCCGCGGCGCCGAGATCACGCTCGGGATCGCGAGCGTCGGCGCGACCGTGAATATCGTCATGGCGGCCGTTCTCGCGGAGGGACGGACCGTCATCGAAAACGCGGCGCGGGAGCCCGAGGTGGTCGAGCTCGCGCGCGCGCTGAGGGGGGGAGGGGCGAAAATCGAGGGAGAAGGGACCTCCCGCGTCACCATCGACGGCGTGACGTCGATCGCGCCTTTCGCGCATCGCGTCATTCCCGACCGCATCGAAGCGGGCACCTTCGCGGCCGCCGCGGCGATCACGGGCGGCCGCATCGAGATTACGAATTGCGACCCCTCGCATCTCGGCGCGGTCATCGGGAAGCTCGAGGAGTGCGGCGCCCGGATCGAGCTCGGGGACGGCGCGATGACGGTGACGGGTCCCGCGCGGCTCAGCCCCTCGAACGTGGAAACCGGATTCTATCCCTCCTTCCCGACCGACATGCAGGCCCAGATTATGGCCGCGCTCTCGATCGCCCGGGGAACGAGCACCGTCGTCGATCGCGTCTATCCCGACCGCTTCACGCACGTGCCCGAGCTCTGCAGGTTCGGCGCGAAGATCGCCCGCGACGGCAACGTCGCGGTCGTCACCGGCGTCGAAAAGCTCGAGGGCGCGCCCGTGATGGCGACCGACATCAGGGCGAGCTCGGCCCTCATTCTCGCGGGGCTCGCGGCCGAGGGGGAGACGACGATTCTTCGCGTCTATCACATCGATCGCGGCTACGAACGGATCGAGGAAAAGCTCCGGGCGATCGGCGCCTCGATCCGGAGGGTCGGAGAATGAGGGGCCGCCGCGAATCGTCCCGGAGGAGCGTGCCGGGTGCGTAATCTCATCATCGGAACGTCGGGACACGTCGACCACGGCAAAACGGAAATCGTGAAGGCGCTGACCGGGCGCAATACGGACCGTCTCCGCGAGGAGCGGGAGCGCGGCATCTCGATCGTTCTCGGTTTCGCGCCGCTCGATCTCGGAGGGGGCGTCACGGCGGGGATCGTCGACGTTCCCGGCCACGAGCGCTTCGTGAAGACAATGGTCTCGGGCGCCGTCGGCGTCGATCTCGCGCTTCTCGTCGTCGCCGCCGACGAAGGGATAATGCCGCAGACGGAGGAGCATTTCGAAGTGCTCCGGCTCCTCGGCGTGAAAGGCGCCGTGATCGCGATAACGAAGATCGACCTCGCCGACGACGAGATCGTCGGGCTCGTCGAGGAAGAGATCCGGGATCTCGTCAAAGGCACCACGTTCGAGGGCTCCCCGGTTATCCGCACCTCCGCCGTGACCGGCGCGGGGCTCGATCTGCTCAGGGAAACGCTCAGGGCCCGTGCGCTCGCCCTCGGAGAGCGCGAATCGGCCGATTTCTTCCGCATGCCGATCGACCGCGTGTGGACGAAAAGCGGCATCGGAACGATCGTCACCGGAACGGCGTGGAGCGGCGAGGTGCGCAAGGGCGCGGAGCTCGTTCTCGAGCCGGGCGGAAGGTCCGTGCGCGTCCGCGAGGTGCAGAGCTTCGAAGAGACGCTCGAAGCGGCATCCGCCGGAATGCGCACGGCGCTGGCGCTTCACGGCGTGCGCGTCAGCGAAGTCGAGGCCGGCATGCAGGCGCTCACGCCCGGCGTGCTCTCGCCGGCACTCATGCTTGACGCCTTTGTCGAGGTGGGAAAGCTCTCGAATGGCCCCCTGAAAAACAGGCAGCGCGTACGCTTCCATCACGCCGCGTCCGAGATCATCGGACGGGTGGTCACGCTCGACGGCGGGGGAATAGCGCCGGGATCGAGCGGTTACATACAGCTGCGGCTCGAGAATCCCGCCGTCGCGCGGCGGGGCGACCGTTATATTCTTCGATCGTATTCGCCGCAGCGGGTCATCGGAGGGGGAAGAATACTCGATCCGGACGCCCCGAAGCTCAAGATGCACGCGGCCGCGAGCGTTCGGGAGCGCCTGAAGGCGCTCGACGCCGGAACCGCGGCGGATACGATCCTGGCGTGCGCCGCCTCCGGGGGAACCGCCGGTTTCGGGATCGCCTCTCTCGAGCGCTACGGGCTCGCGCGGGGCGAGATACCGGGCGCGGTGGACGCGCTCGTGAAGGGGGGGCGTCTCGTCTCGATCGAGGGACGCGTGTTCGAGAAGCGGATCGTTTCCGACGCCGGGCGATCGCTGGTCGCGATGATCGAGGCGATGTCCGCGGAGAACAAGCTGAGCTGGGGCGTCGATCGCGAGGAGCTCAGGGGGCGCTCGTCCCTGCGCGAGGGTCCCCTCTTCGATTACCTCATGGAGGAGGGGAAGCGCGGAGGCGCGCTCTCTTTCAAGGGAGGGAGGGTCCGTTCCGGGAGCGCCGAACACCCGCTCTCCCCGGCGGACGAGAAGGCGCTCGGCGCGATCGAAGCGCGCGTCCGCGAGGCGGGCCCGGCCTTCGCCACGAAGGCGGATCTTCTCGCGATCGTGCGCGACGAGAAACGCCTTCTCTCGTATCTCCACATCCTGGCGGACAGGGGTTCGATCGTGCGCATCGGCTCCGACGGCGCCATGCACGCGGAGCGTTACCGGGAGCTCCTCGAGAAGGTGCGGAGCCGCCTCCTCGACGGCGGAGCCTTGTCCGTCGGCGATTTCAAGGAGATGTTCGGATTCTCGCGCAAGTTCGCCGTGCCGATTCTCGAGCATCTCGACCGGGAGGGATTCACGCGGAGGGAGGGAGACGCGCGGAAAGCCGGGCCGAAACTCATATGATGAAACGCTCGCGGCGGAGAAAGACGAGGCGCGTGTTCTATCGCGGCGTTCCGGTCGGCGGGAACGCCCCGATAACGATCCAATCGATGACGACGGCGCCGACGACGGACGTGCGGCGCGTCATGCGCGAAATACGCGCCCTCGCGCGCGCCGGATGCGAAATCGTCCGCGTCGCCGTGAAGGATGGCGCCGACGTCGAGGCCCTTCCGGCGATCTGCGAAAAGAGCCCCATCCCCGTCGTCGCCGACGTCCATTTCGATTATCGAATCGCCGTCGCGGCGGCGAAGGCGGGAGCCGCCGGGCTCCGCATCAATCCGGGTAACATCGGCGGCGCGGAAAAGGTCCGGCGGGTCATCGACGCGGCGGCCGCGGCCGGGATCCCCGTGCGCGTCGGCGTCAATTCGGGAAGCCTCGAGAAGGATCTGCGCGCGCTCGCGCGCGTCGATCCCGCCCGCGCGATGCGGGAGAGCGCATCGAGGAGCCTCCGGCTCATCGAAGGATTCGGTTTTCGCGACCTCGTTTTCAGCCTCAAGTCCCCCGACGCTCTCGTGACCGTCGAAGCGAATCGTTTGTTCGCCGCCGACAGCGATTGCCCGCTCCACGTGGGGGTGACGGAGGCGGGCCCGGCGCTCAGCGGCGCCGCGAAATCGGCGGTCGCGCTCACGCTCCTTCTCTCGGCGGGAATCGGCGATACGGTGCGCGTATCCCTCTCGGGCGATCCGGTGCGCGAAGTCACGGTCGCCGCGGCGGTGCTCTCGTCGCTCGGGCTCCGGGAGGACATTCCGCGTATCGTTTCGTGCCCGACGTGCGGGAGGAGCTGGATGGACGTATCCAGGATCGCGGAACGGCTCGAGCGGGAGATTCTCGGCCGGCGCGTCGGCGTCACGGTCGCGGTCATGGGGTGCGAGGTCAACGGGCCCGGCGAGGCGAAGGACGCGGATATCGGGCTCGCGGGGTCGCGCCGCGGGGCGGTTCTCTTCAGAAAGGGTCGGGTGGTGAAGCGCCTCTCGGGGGATATCGAGGGGAAATTCCTCGCCGAAGTGCGCGAATTTCTGGAAAAAGCGGGAGGCTAGCCTGTTCTCTTTATTCCCGGGGTATGAAATATATCTGGAATAATTTCGCGAAAAGTGCTAATATACGTTAGGTAATGTCAATGGGTTACGGAAAGGGCTGCCCCAATAGAAGGACTGCCTGCAACCCTGAGTGCTTGTGTTTGGGCTCTCCCGGGAGGGAGGAGAGGAGGCCGGTTATGAGGGGAAGCAGAGCCATTCTTGCTCTCGCGGCGCTCGCGCTCATTCTGGGCGCAACGGCGCTCTGGGCTCAGGATCCGTATGCGATGCCGCTCGACCGCGCGATCGACCCCGGACGCACCTCGATCAAGTACGACAACCATATCTACACCTTCATCGCCGAAAGCAAGCTCAACGTACACCTCGAGAAGGTCGACGCGAAGCGGGTGAAACTGGTCATCAGACCGCTGACCCAGGTCACTCCGTATGAAGAGATTTCTTTGCAGTGGGGCTCTTTTTCGGCTATAGCGCTGTCCCTCGACGCAACCGGCGGGGGCACGTTCATTCTCAATTCGGAAACCGGTTACGCCGAAAAATAGCCGCCGAGTTCCATCCTCTTGATCTTCCCGCCCGCTACTCTTTTTCCGGAAGGGCAGGTTTGACGAATATCGTCTTGCCGCGCGAGCAGAGCGCCGTGCCCGCCTTCGATTTTCGCGGCCTGCGGACGTGGCGTTTCTCCGCGTAGATCACGGGGACGGTCGACGAGCTGCGGGCCTTGCTGAAGTACGCCGCGATCGAAGCGGCCGCCTCGATGACGGAATGAGGCGTCGACCGGTGGGCGCCCTTGAGCACGACGTGCGACCCGGGCGTTCCCTGGGCATGAAACCAGAGATCCGACGCCGAGGCGAACTCGTGCGTCAGGATATCGTTCTCGGCGTCGCTTCTACCCACGAATACCGTGTGCGTCGCGTCGAGGGGAAAGCGGCGGAAGCGCTTCGCGGCTCCCGCGTCCCGCTCCGCGGCGCGGGAGGGCTTTTCCGGCGGGATGAGCGCGATGAGCTCCGCGGAGGTCCTGAGCGCGGCGATGCGATCGAGCGCTTTCCGGGTTCGCGCGATCTCGCGCTCCACTTCGCGTTTCCGGTTCCGGATGATGAGGTTTCCCTTTTCCCCCTTTTTCGCTTTCGTGAAATAGAGCCTGATGTTCCGCTCGACGGATCGGGCGGGATCGAGAGGGACGGTCACGTCGCGGTCGCCGGAGAAATCCCGCAGCACGATCTCCTGCAAGCCGGCTTTGAGGAGATGCCGGTGCGTCACGAGGAGGTTTCCGTAATGACGATATTCCTCGGAACGCTCCGCCTCGACAAGATCCTGTTCGAGGTTGCGGCCGAGCTTCTCGAGCCGTTTCACGGCTTTGCCCGTCTGTACGGCCGCCTTTCGCCGCAGATGCGCGACGTATGACGGCATGACGACCTCCGCCGCCCGCGCGTCGAGGGCCTCGAGAACGGTCTGCATGCGCCTGACGGGGGAGTCGACCGGCAGCTCCACCGGATAGAGCGCGGCGGCTCCCGCTTCCCCTTCTTCGGGAAATTCGTACAGGCGCCAGTCCCAGGCGCCCGCTCTGAGCCTGGCGCCGATTTCGACGAGCAGGGGCCAGAGCCGCGCGGGATCGGCTTCGGTGATTTTCGAGAGCGCGCCCGCGAGCACCGGATCGATCCCGCCGATCGAGCGCGCGAGCGCGTCCGCGGACGCCTTCGCGTGCTTCCATCGACGCGTATGGTCGGGCGCCGAGGAGGAGAGCGCCTCGAGCGGACCTTCCTCGAGGAGGCCGGGGGGCGGGTCGGGGGGGAGCTCGAGGATCGAGAGCCGCCGGGGAGGAAGCGTCTCGTTCGGCCCCGCCGTTTTCCGGGCTTTTTTCGCGCCGGCCGATGCGAGCGGTTTTTCGGTGCTCCCTCCGTAGAGCGCGAGCGCTTTCGCGGCCGGGGTGAGATCGATTCTGAGGAGCAGACTCTCCTCTCTCCCCCATTCGCTCCCGGGCGCGAGCTCCACGACGAGCACGCGCTCGAAGCCGATGGAATGAACCCGCTCGACGCGTCTCCCGTCGACCGCGGCCATTTCCTCGATCCCGCGGTTCCGCGGGGCGAGCTCGCGATCCGACGGTACGAGCTCCGGCTCCCTGCGGTAATAGAGGATATGCGCGAAGGGGAACGGGGCGTTCTTGAGGAAGAGCGTGATCCCCTCCGGGAATCGCCTCACGGCGGTGATCGAGGCGCCGGAGAGCATCCGGTCGAGCTCGGCTCCGAGAGCGTATACGGTCATGCTGTTCATGCGTCGCATCATAGGGAGCGGCGAGCCCCAAGTCAAATTGTAAAGCCGGCCCGCATTTCTCCCCTTACCTTGGCTCCCGCAGTCGTGCTACAGTGCGCTTCGGGACGCGTCGGCCGCGCGGAGAGCGTAAGCCCGCGCGGGCGCGTCGAATCATCGCAAGGGGGAGCGTATGGTCTACAGCATGACCGGATACGGGAAGGGTGAAGCGCGGGGAAACGCCGGCGCCGTCACCGTCGAAGTGCGCACCGTGAATCACCGTTTTATCGATTTCGCGATCCGCCTGCCGCGGCAGTTGAACGGCTACGAGAAGGAGATCGAAAAGATCGTGCGGGGCTCCCTCAAGCGCGGCCACATCTACGTGACGGTCGCCGTCGACCGCTCGGTCGAAACGGAGAGCGTCGCGATCAACAGGGATTACCTGAGGAAGGCCTACCGCGCCCTGAACGACTTTGCCATCGAGGAGGGAATACCGGGACGGATCGACATCGGCACCCTCATCTCGCTCCCCGACGTCTTCGCGAACAATCTCGACGCGGCGGCTCCCGAGAACCTCTGGGGGAGCGCGCGCGAGGCGCTCGGCGCCGC
>JBFYZM010000026.1:0-11924 GCA_041309505.1 Candidatus Krumholzibacteriota bacterium | reverse complement strand
TTCATCGGGCCGCATGCCCGAGCGCGCTCGCGGCTTGACAGAAGACGCGCTCTTGTGGATACTCGCGTCGGCAGCGATGAATGATCGCTATTCGGGGAGCCCCTTGGACCGATGAGCATCGCCGGGGCTGAGAACCTGGAGGAGATCCGGGGACCCGTTGAACCTGATCAGGTTAGAACCTGCGGAGGGAGGATCTATGAACGCTTTGAAATTGCCCGATCTCGGCAAGATCCATCCGGAGTTCTTCGACCGCGTCATCTATCCCCGTCTCGGCGCCGCGGACGAGAGCGTCGTGATCGGTCCGCGGCACGGCGTCGATTACGGCGTCATCAGAATCGGCGACAAGGTCGTCGCGCTGTCGACCGATCCGTTCTTCATCGTTCCGTCGCTCGGATTCGCGAGGGCGGCCTGGTTCGGTTTTCACATCGTCATGTGCGACGTGGCCGTTTCCGGGCTCACGCCGAGGCACCTCGCGATCGATCTCAACCTTCCGCCTGAAATAACCGAAGACCAGCTCGCGGAGCTGTGGAGCGCCGTGCACGAGGAAGCGCGCCGATACGGAATCAGCGTCGTCACGGGGCATACCGCGCGGTACACCGGATGCAACTATCCGATGGTCGGCGGGGCGACGGCGATCGCGATCGGCGACGAGAAGCACCTGCGGGGCCCCCACCGGGTGAAAATAGGGGACGAGCTCCTGATAACGAAGGGGCCGGCGATAGAGACGACGGGGCTCCTCGCCGCGCTGTTCCCACAGAAATTCGTCGATGCGGGGGGGGAGACCTTTCAGAAGGAAGCCGCCGCGATGTTCACGCAGATGAGCGTCCTCGACGATTGCGCGATCGCGCGGACGTTCAAGGGGGTTCACGTCATGCACGACGCGACCGAGTGCGGCATCTGGGGCGGGCTCTACGAGATGGCGCGGGCGGGCGCGTACGGACTCAGGATCGATCAGGATCTGATACCGGTGCAGCCGGTCGTGAAGAAAACCGCCGGGATCTTCGGCTTCGATCCCTTCTGCTCGATCAGCGAAGGCACGCTCATCGTCGCCGTCGACGGCCGGGACGCCGACGAGCTCGCGCTCGCCCTCGCCGCCGATGGCATCGCGAGCGCGGTCTGCGGCGAGATCGTGCCGGAAAAGGAAGGATTGAGATTGATCCGGGGGGGCGTGGCGACGGAGCTCGTGCATCCGGTGACCGATCCCTACTGGAAGCTCGCCGCCGAGCTAGGAGGATGATCCCCGCCGTTTCGAAGGGCGGCGGAGCCCCCGCAGGAGGGCCAGGTTTCGTATATCGTTCGCGTCGTCCGGCCCCTTGGGCGTTTCGAGCACCATGGGGCGGTCGAAGAATCGCTCGTCGTTCATGAGAAACGAAAACGCCTTGAGTCCGAGCGCGCCCTCGCCGATATGCGCGTGCCGGTCGACCCTGCTTCCGAGCTTCTTCATCGAATCGTTCACGTGAAACGCCTTGAGCCTCTCGAGCCCGAGCGCGAGATCGAACGCCCGGATCGTTTCTTCGTACGCCCGTTTCGTTCTCAGGTCGTACCCGGCGGCGAATACGTGGCATGTGTCGAAACATACTCCGATCGAGCCGTTCGCGCGGACCGCGCCGACGATGCGGGCGAGCTGCTCGAACGTGGCTCCGAGCGAATCCCCCTGGCCCGCGGTCGTCTCGAGCAGAATCTCAGGCCGCGAGGCGTCCGTCGCGGAGAGGATCTCGTCGATGCTCGAGGCGATCCGCTTCACGCCCGCCGCTTCGCCGGCGCCGCGATGGCTTCCCGGGTGGACGACGAGGTACGGGATGCCGAGCGAGCGGGCCCGGTTCATCTCGTCGAGAAAACCCTCGAGCGACCGCGCGAGAATCCTGCGATCCGGCGAGGCGAGATTCACGAGATAGCTCGCATGAGCGATGATGAAATTCGGGGCGAACGTTCCCGATTCCTTCCTGAAACGCGCGATCTCGTCGGGGCCGAGCTTCCTCGTTCTCCACTGGTTCGTGTTTTTCACGAAGAGCTGCACCGCGTTGCACCCGAGCGAGCGGCCCCGCTCGAGCGCCCGGTGCATTCCCCCCGCGATCGACATGTGCGCGCCGAGGTTCATCGGGACCTTTCCGGAAGTTGAGCCCGGGGCGGCGGGCCCGGGCCAGCATTGTCTTGCCCGTTCATCCGGCAGGTAGTATTATCATAAAGCCGGGAGGAAAACGATGGAGAATTCCAAAGAGGAGCGGGACGAGAAGCTCGTCGAGCTCGCGAAGGTGCAGGGGGATTTCGAGGCCCAGGTGCTCAAGGGGATGCTCGAATCCGAGGGAATCGAAGTGGCCGTCCGGACGGGCGTCACGCCGAACATCCTGCCGTTCACGGTCGACGGTCTCGGCCAGGTGAAGCTCTTCGTCAAGGAGAGCGACCTCGAAGCGGCGAAGGCCGTCATGAGGGCGAACGAGGAGAGAGACGGCGAACCCGCGGATCCGGCGGATCCCGACGATCCGGATGATGCCGGGACTTGCAATTAGGCGCCGGGTTTTATACTATCCCGTATGCGTGGGGGCTTAACTCAGCGGTAGAGTGCTATCCTCACACGATAGAAGTCGTAGGTTCAAATCCTACAGTCCCCACCATTTTTCTTATCTTCACGCGACAATTCATCGATTCACCGGTTTCGTTTCTTCGCCGCGTTCGAGGAGGGCGGCTTGAGCTCTTCGGCGTATCTCTTCTGGAGCTCGACGAAGCGCGGATCCTCGGGAAGCGCAAGGGCCGCGACGCAGACGTCCGAAGCGGCGACGACGAGCGAATCGCCGTCGAACGTCACGGACACCTCGGTGAACGACGATTCTTTCTCTCCCGTATCGACCACGATCGTCGAGCCGACGCGCTCGGCGTGAGTGCTCGCGTGCGCGCGATGGCCGTTCAGCACGACGTCTATCCCCGGCACGTCCCGGGCGAGCTCGAGGCTTTTCCTCCATCCGAGGTGGCTCACCGCGATGACGAGATCGCACCCCCCGGCGCGCAGATTCGTCGCGGACGCGAGCGCCGAGAGTTGCGGGTCCACGACGGTATATCTCCGCGGGCCATCCGAACCGCCTCCATGGATAAAAGAAGGCAGAACGACCGAAAAGATACCGACGCGCAACGCGCCCCTGCGGCCGAAAAGCGTCCGGGCCCCTCCGACGTCCTTGACGATCGATTCGGGGGTCGCCGGCTTCTTCAGATTGCGGTCGAAGACGTTCGAGCTCACGAGGGGGAGTCCGAGGCGTTCGGCGGACGCGAAGAGCCTCTCGAGCCCGGCCCGCGCCTCGAATTCGCCGATGCCGACGGCGTCGTATCCGAGGAGCTTCATCGCCTCGAAGAAATAGCGTTCCTTCAGATCGCGCTGCCTCGTGTCCGGCGGCAGCGAAAAATCGCCGGCGTCGATGACGAGCACCGCTCTCTCGCTTCGTCTCTGTTCGATAAGGGAAGCCCACCGGGCCATCCCGCATTGCGCGTGCTTCCTTCACCCGCATGGTTCGCGGTAGCCGGCGAGCTGATTCGTGAGGAAAACGCTGAGCGCGAAGTCCCGCGGAGGCCCTTTCCGCGAACGACCGCCTCCCGCCGTTTGCGAGCGAATGGGGAGGTAGACGGCGATAAGGGCGGCGAGGATCACGAGCGCCGGGACGAGGAGGGGCGGGCGTTTATGAACCCTTGTTCTTTCCATATTTCTTCAGCTTCGCGTAGACGGTCGGCTTCGAGATGCCGAGGATCGCGGCCGCTTTCGTTTTGTCGCCGATCTTCTCGACGACCTTGTTCACGATCATCCCCTCGATCCGGGGAAGGATCGGATCTCCCGTCGATAGCTCGAGGTTCTCGAGAAGGGTGTCGATGGTTTCCTCGATCGTCGCGCGCGATTCCGCCCGGGCGCTTTCGGGACGCTTCAGGATGTAATCGGGCAGATCCTCGGGAAGAATCGTCTCCTTCTTCGAGATGATGATGATCCTGTTGATGAGATTCTCGAGCTCCCGCACGTTTCCCGGCCAATCGTAGGAAATGAACAGAGACATCGCCTCGGCCGAGATCTTCTTCGGGGGGATGCCGTACAGCCGGCAGAAGGTCGAGAGGAAATGATTGCAGAGCGGTTCGATGTCGCCTGCGCGCTCCTTGAGATCGGGAACGCGAATCGGAAAGATATTGATCCGGTAGTAGAGGTCCTCGCGAAATCTGCCCTCTCTCACGAGGGCGAGGAGGTCCTTGTTCGTCGCGGTGATGATGCGGACGTCCGTCGAGATCGTATTTCTTCCGCTGAGCCGGTAGAATTCCTTGTTCTCGAGGACGTGGAGGAGCTTCGGCTGGAGCGCCGGCGGCATGTCGCCGATCTCGTTGAGAAAGATCGTCCCGCCGTTCGCCGATTCGAAATGGCCGATCCGCATCTTGTACGCGCCCGTGAAAGCCCCCTTCTCGTGGCCGAAGAGCTCGCTCTCGAGAAGCTCGCCCGGAATCGCCGAACAGTTGATCGAGACGAACGGCCTTTCGGCGCGGCCTCCGCCGTAATGGATGGTCTTGGCGATGAGATCCTTCCCCGTCCCGTTCGATCCGGTGAGGAGGACGGTCGTATCCATGTCCTTGATCCCCTCGACGAGCTCATAGACGCGCCGCATCGGGGCGGACGTTCCGATCATATCCTGGAACGTGACGCGTTCCTTGGGCCGCGCGATCGCGCTCTTTACGACGGAGCGCGATTTCTCGAGATAGTCGATCCTCTCGATGAGGAGCATCTTTTCGATGGCCGCGGCCGCTTCCTGGCTGAAGAAGAGCAGGAGGCTGTGGTCCTCGTCCGTCGTCCGCGCGGAGCTCCGGGTCGAATCGAGGTAGAGGAATTCCGCCGCTTCGCCCTGAATCCGCAGCGGAACGCATATGAGGCGCGGGTGCTCCGCGATGAATTCGCGCGCGACCTTGCCCTCGGGGATCGTCGTGCGCGAGACGTCGAGCGGATAGCCGAGCCTGAGCGCCACGGAGAGAACGGCGCCGATGTTCCGGTCGGCGAGCGTGCTTCCCGCCGTGAACCCGCCGCTCGCGGCCGCGACGTGGAACGAGTCCTGGCCCTCAGCCTTCGTGAGGAACGCCGCGCGATCCATCGCCGTGATCCGCCGGGCGGTTTCGACTATCGTCGTCCGAAGCGATTCCTGATCGCGGGCCGTCCGCATGAGGGATGCGAGCCTGCAGAGCGCTCGAAAACGGTCCGAGTCGCTGACGATCTGGTCGCGGGCGAGGGGCGATCGCGCGTCGAGCGCGTCCTGCAGCGCCCGCGCCTGCAGCGGGACCTGTTCTCCCCCTGCGACGAGGGACATCGCCCGCAGGAGATATTCCCGGGCGAGCGGTTCGTTTCCCTCTTCGAGGTAGAGGTTTCCGATATCCGCGGCGACGGCGGAAGCCGCGTTCTTCTTCCCGAGAAGCGACAGCTCGAGACTCGCTCCCTCGAGCATGTAACGGCCGTCCTCGCGTTTCCCCTCGGCGAGAAGTATCTTTCCCTCGAGCAGGTTGAGAAGCGCCGTCTCGAGACGGGAACCGATCTTCTGGTTGAGGGATCGCGCCTGGGCGAGAAGCTCCTGTGTCTCGGGGAGCTTGCCGAGGGCGAAGTTGAGGTCGCCGAGCTTCCGGTACACGACGGCCCGCTCCCTGAGCGATTTCGTCTTGTCGCAGAGGTGCAGATCCTTCGCGAAGCAGCTCTGCGCTTTTTCATAATTGCCCTGGAGAAACCATATTTCGCCCATCGTGCCGTACGATTCGGCGAGGAGCTGCTGGTTGCCGATGTCCTCCGCGAGGCGCAAGGCGGTGATGCAGCTCCGTTCGGCGTCCTTGATCTGCTCGAGATCGAGGTATACGAGGGCCATGTTGAGGTGCGCGGCGGCGAGCCCGGGGAGGTTCTCGTGCCGCTTTTTCATTTCCATGCTCTTCGTGAAGCATTCGAGCGCTTCGGCGACCATGCCGAGCGAACGATACACGAGGCCGAGGTTGTTGTAGTTCGAGGCGATGCCGATTTCGTCGTTGCACTCCTCGCGGAGCGCGAGACAGCGCTTGTAGCAAAGGATCGCGTCGTCGTACCGGCTCCGGTTCCAGTTGATCGTTCCCATGAGGTTGTAGGCCTGCGCGATCTCGGCCGGATTCTGTTTCTCGTCGAGCAGCTTGTGCACGACGAGACAATGTTCCCATGAACGGTCGAACGCCCCGAGGCGATAGTGGATCCAGGCGATGTCGTTATAGAGCTTGGCGCGCTCGCTCGAGAGGAGTTGCTCCCCGTGGGCGTCGAGCGCCTTTTCGAGGAGCTTCTCCGCCTTGAGGAATTCCCCCCTCTTTTCGAGAATCTCGCTCTCGCGTCTCGCCGCTTCGACCGCGAGGTTCCGGAATCGAGCGGGTTCCTCCTCGCGGGCGATCTCTTCGCGGCACTGGTGGAAAAAGCACTCCGCCCGCTCCATGTTCCCCGTCAGCGAGAAGTGGTTGCCGAGCTCGAGGTAGAGGCCGTAGCGCGTGTCGGCGGGAAGCGCCCGGTCGAGCTCTTCGTCCATGTAGCTCGCGTTGAAGCAATTGAGCGCGGCGAGCTTCTTTCGCTTCATGAAGGACCGGAGTATCTCGAGGCCCTTGAGCGCGGCCTCCTCTCGCGCGCCGCTTCGGACGAGATGGAAGAAGGTATAGAGCGAAGGCGCGTTTCGCTTCTCCGCGAGGAGGCGCGCGATGCTCCGGTGGATCGATTCTTTCCGTTCCGCCGGCAAGCTGCGGAGGACCTCCCGCGTCGCGGAGCCGCTCGCAAGCGAGTATACGAGCGAGAGGCTGCCGCCCGAGAGACTCGAAGTTTCGACGCGCGATTTCACGAAGCCGCGCGCGACGAGATCCTGAAGCGCCGCGTAGATGCCGTTCTCCTCGGGTTCGAAAATGCCGAGCAGGAACGAGAGCGGGGCCTCGAAGCCGAATACGGCGAGGAATCCGAGAACCGATCGTTCCTCGCCGGAGAGGGCTTCGAGGAACTGCGGGCCGGCCATGTCCGATCCCCGCTCGTCCCGGTTATTGCCGTGAGGCGGGAGCTCGATCTCCCTGATCTCGATCGATCGCTTGGATGCTTCCTCCCTGACGTGCCGCGCGAGGAGCGGCGCGTCTTCGCTGCCCGAGAGCACGGCGAGATTGCAGCGCTCGATCGCCTGAAATACGAAATCGACGACGTGACACGCGAGCAGCGGCTCGTCTCCATGATCGTCGACGATGATGAAATCGCGCTGCTCGCCCGTTTCGCGCTCGACCGGATCCTGGTAGAGAGCCAGGTCTCCCGCGATACGTCCGTTCCGGAAGCCCCATTCTCCCGCGAGGCGGCTCGCGACGAATTCCAGAAAGCGCGTTTTCCCTCCGCCGCGCGCGCCGGTGACGATCACGAGCTGTTTTTCTCCCTCGCGCGCCTTGAGGGCCGCGTGCTTCATCGCGCGCACGGAGGCGGACGGCGGGGACGTTCCGGAAGATTTCGCCGGGAATATTCGCCCCGGCGGGAGCGTCACTCCGGCGCATCCGGCGAGCTCGTCGAGCGCGGAGCGGAGCTCGAGGCCGGTCGTTTCCGGCGCGAGCGATTGAAGCCGGACCGCGAGTCCTTTGATCCGTCCGGCGGCTTCGCGATCGAGGCAGGGGGCGAAGATCGCGAGCGTGTTCCCCACGGCGCGAAGGTCCCCGATCGGCGGATCCGGAACGCCGGCGAAACCGGAAGCGTCCGTCGCCATGCCGCGCAGGCACTCGCCCGGAAGAAGATATGCGACGGGGAGTATGCCCGGCTCGTCGTGCGCCATGTAGAACGAGTCGGGTGTGAGATTGCAGAAACAGAGCCCTTCGCCGAACCGCTCGAGGACGTAGGATACGATCGCGCGCATGATTTCGGCGGCCGCGGCCGGTTTCATTCCCGGAAGCGCGGCGGCCAGGGGAACGATATCCGAATGGGGAAGAAGAAACGTGATCGAACCGTTCGCTTGCTGGAGCGAGATGACCGCCGGCGCGAGTTTCCCGGGACGGGAGAAGAGGTAATCCCTCATCCTCAGATCTTCGATCGAAAGGGAGACGCCCGGGGGCATATCGACGGAGAACAGGAGATATTCCCGTTCGCTCAACGAATCGGCGACGCTGTATCCATGCCAGGGGGGATATTCTCCGAGGTTCTTCCTGACGGAATACCTCGCGTTGAGCGCATCCTTTGCCTTCTCGTCATGCATAGAAGCCTTTGTGCCTGTTAAGTTTCTTGTCTGGTTAAATTACTTTACATCAAGGCGGCGATATTAGCAAGAGAAACTTGGCGAGGGAACGCGCGCCGGGATCGAATCGGCAGGTTCAGGGGATGTAGAGCAGCCTTCCGCAATTCTCGCAGGTCTGGAGCTCGTTCTTGCTCACCGCGGAGAAAAACGAGGTGGGGAGCTTGACGAAGCATCCGAGGCAGAGGCTTCCCGTGACGGGGAGGATCGCGACGGTGAAATGTCCGGAGAGCTTCTCGTAGCGCTGAAGGAGTCCCTTCGGCGCTTGCTTCGCGAGCTTTTCTCTCGCATTCTGGAGCTCGCTCAGGCCGGTGAGCTTGAACCCGAGGCTCTGGAGCTCCTTGGATGTGGCTTTATCCTTCACCTCTTTGATCATGATGTCGAGGTCTTGCAGCGCGATGAGGATCCGATGCTCGTCTCTCACAGATCCTTATCCTCCAGAATCTTCACGAGCGACGGAAAATCGGTGACCTCGTAGAGGCTCTTGAGCTTCGCCGGCTTCTGGATCAGGCCGATGAGCTCGCTCAGGATCGCGAGGTACGTTTCGGAACCTTTGTCGGATGGCGCAAGGATGAGGAAGAAGATTTTCGTCGGCTTTCCGTCGAGCGCGTCGAAATCCATGCCGGACGCCGAGCGGGCGAAGAGAACGGAGAGCTCCTTGATGGCGAGCGAGCGTCCGTGCGGGAAGGCGACGCCGTTGCCGAGCCCCGTGCTGCCGAGGCTTTCCCGGTTCTTCAGCATCTCGATGATGAAGTGCTCGTCCGAGATCTTGTTCTTGAGCGCAAGATGATGCACGATCTCCGTGAGCACGCTCATCTTCTTGCGTGACCGGAGATGAAATATGCAAAGATCTTCTTCAAAGAACGAAATCAGCTTGCTGGCTTCCATACTTTTCATAATATAGCATGCACCCGCGAAAATGGTACAACAATTTCGCCTTTTTGGGGCAATAAATTTTTGGTACTCTGTGCATGCTCGTTTTTCGGCCTTGGAGTCGATGAATTCACGCGTTGCGGGGGCCATGGAAACTACTCGGGGACTCGTCATACGGATCAAAGGCGGCGTTTTTGTCGTCGAAAGCGGCGTCGGGGAGATGCGATGCTCCCTCCGCGGGAGGTTTCGCCTCGGGGACACGCCCGAGGAGGTGCTTCCCGTCGTCGGAGACACCGTAACGGTCGGTATCGAGCGAAGCGGCGGCGCGGGGGAATCCCAAGGGGTCATCGTCGAGCTCGGGGCCCGGCGATCGATCCTGGCGCGAACCGATCCCTCCCAGAGAAAAGGATATCGGATTCTCGGCGCGAATATGGATCAGGCGATCCTTGTTTTCGCGGTGAAGGAGCCGGATCTGAACCTGCGTCTGCTCGACCGCATGCTCGTCTCCGCGGCGTGCGGCCCCATGGACGCGATCGTCTGCGTGAACAAGATCGATCTTGCCGACGCCCGCGCGGGCATCGACGAAGCGCTCGTTCCCTACCGGGCGATGGGATATCGCTGCGTCTGTTCGAGCGCCCGCACCGGTGAGGGAGTCGAGGAGCTGGCGGGGATGCTCACGGGGAAGCTCTCGATATTCGCGGGGCCTTCGGGGAGCGGAAAAAGCTCGCTCATTTCACGCATGCAGCCCGGGCTCGAGCTCGCCGTGGGAAGCGTGAGCTCGCGGACGGGAAAGGGAATGCATACGACGAGTCATTTCGAAATCCATCCCCTCGCCCGGGGCGGATACCTCGGCGATACTCCGGGGGTCCGGGAGTTCGGCATCTGGGGAGTGTCGAAGGAGAAGCTCGCCGGCTTCTTCAGGGATTTCGCTCCTTATCGCGCGGAGTGCAGATTCGCGAGCTGCACGCATAGTCATGAGCCCGATTGCGCGGTGAAGGATGCGGTCGAGGATGGTGGCGTTTCCCGCGAGCGGTACGAGAGCTATCTCAGAATTCTCGAGACCGTGCCCGACGAACGAGGCATGAAGCGGCCGGGGTGAGCCCGGCGGCTCGCGCGCGGAGCCATACCGGGAATAATAAGATGATGGCGGCCCTTTGGGGGAGGCCGCCATCCGCAAGAAGGGATTGTGGGATGGGGGTAAAACACCCGCTCTCTGAGAGTAACTACGCGGCGGCCCGGAAAAAGTTCCGGCGCTTCTTCACTTTTCTTAAGGGGAACCGGTGATAAAAGGGATCGAGAGAGCAGGCAAGCTGGCGCTGGCCCGCTTTGTTTCGCTGTTTCTCTCGAAACGGCGCATAACCGCCGGGGATCTCGACCGTCTCGAAGTGTCGCGGCTCCTCGTCGTCAGACAGCACCACCAGATGGGGGATATGCTTCTCGCCGTTCCCGCGTTCCGGGGGCTCAGGGCGCGTTTCGGCGGAGCGAGGATAACGCTCCTCGCCGCGCCGATCAACGCCGCGTGCATGCGCCGCAATCCGTACGTCGACGAGGTGCTCGTTCTTCCCCGGAAAAAGGGTCTCCGAAGCCCCATCGATCTCGTTCGGTTCATCGCGGAACTGAGAAGGCGCCGTTTCGACGCGGCCATCGTTCTCAACACCGTTTCCTTTTCGGTGACGAGCATGCTGCTGGCCGTCGCGAGCGGCGCGCGGCTGCGGATAGGCTCCACGAGCGAGCCGTTCGGTCACGATCTCGCGTCCCGCTTCTACCATCTCGAGCTGCCGCTCCCCGCGGGAGAGGAGCTCGCCGCGATGCACGAAAGCACGCACAACCTCTATCCTCTTGCGGCGATCGGCGTGCGCGTGTCGGATCTGACCTCCGTGTTCGTTCCGTCGGCGGAGGATGAACGGGACTGCGAGCGTTTTCTCGCCGCCTCGTTCGGAACGGGGGGAAGGTTCATCGTCGTCCACCCGGGAGCGGGGAAAGCGCGGAACATATGGCCGGGCGAACGATACGCGAAGGTCGCGAAGATTCTCGGCGACCGTTTCGCGTGCGGCGTCGTCGCGACGGGGGGCCCCGCCGACGCGGCGGCCCTCGAAGCGTTTCTCGAAGCGTGCGCCGACCGGCCGTTCGTTCTTCCGTGTCCCTCGGTGGGATTTCTCGGCGCCCTCATGAAGCGGTCGGCGCTCGTCCTCTGCAACGATACGGGTATCATGCATATCGCGGGCGCGGTCGGCGCGAGATGCGTCGCCGTCTTCGGACCGACCGACCCGGCGCGGTGGAAGCCGGTCAACGACACGGTCGTCGCGGTGCGCGGGAAAGACGGGAACGTCGAATCGGTGAGCGTCGATGAGGTGATCGCCGCGGCCGCGGCGTTACTCGGCGGTTGAGAGCGGGTCGAGGCTGATCGCGAGGCGCACGGTTTCGTCCTCGGGCACGTACACCGCGTTCGTCCAGGTCTGGAAACCGGCTTTCCTGAGCTCGATGCGATGCGTTCCTACCGGAACGTCGAGCGGAGCGTCGAGCGGGACCGTCCCCCGAAACGTTCCGTCGACGAAGATCTGGGTACCCGCCGCCGTTTCGAAAGAGAGCATCCCGGTGAGCTTCTCGAGCGTTATCAATCTCCTCGAAAGCTCTCCCCGCTTTATCTGCACCGTTTCGAAATACTCGCGGTATCCCTCGCTGCGGCAGACGAGCTCATGCGCCCCCGCGGGGAGCTCGAGCATCGCGAGGCGTTCGCCGAAAGCGCGGCGCCGTCCGTCGATCGATATTTCAGCCGCGGGCTCGACCTCGACATCGACGAATCCCGTCGCCGGC
>JBFYZM010000025.1:0-6223 GCA_041309505.1 Candidatus Krumholzibacteriota bacterium | reverse complement strand
TCCCGACGATTCTGCCCGAATCGAACAGCGCGACCTTGAGCGCTTCGTTCCCCCGGTCAAGCGCGAGAATCCGTGCCACGAGAACCTCCTCGAGATCCGCGGGATCCCGCCCGCAGCGTCAGATCCCCCGAAGAAAACACCCGTTCCGTCCCATTCATCTCGAGGCGGAGACGGCCCTCGTCCGTGATGCCCGTCATGATCCCATCGAACGAGCCTTCACCGCTCTCAATGACCACCCGCGCGCCGACGAAGAGGAGCTTGCTCTGAATTTCCTCCCTGAACGGAGCGAATCCTTCCTTCTCGAACCGGTCGTACAGTCCCTCGAAAGCCTCGAGGATCCGGCAGAGAACGATCCCCCGGTCGAACACCCGCGTGCGGGCGATACGCATCGATATCGCCTCGCCCGCTATCGCGGGCGAGAAATCCCCCGCCTCTTCGTTGACGTCGAGGCCGAGCCCGATGACCGCGAAATCGTCCTTCGATTCGGCGAGAATCCCTCCGAGCTTCTTCCCGTTCAGGTAGATATCGTTCGGCCATTTGACGGCGACGCCCTCGAGAGAATCGCCGAGCGACCTCGCGACCGCGAGCGCGAGAAGCGCGGTGAGCCCGTCCTTCCGCCCGGCCGGTCTGAGGAGCAGGGAGAAGGTGAGGCTCCTCCCTTTCGCGCTCGCCCACGAACGACCTTTCCTTCCTTTCCCGCCGGTCTGCTCCTCGGCTATGAAGAGCGTTCCGCCGTCGGCCCCTTCCGCGGCGGCCGCCATGGCAGCCGCGTTCGTCGACCCGATCGAGTCGTAGAGAATGATTCTCCTCGCGAGACGCTTCGTCGCGCAGAGATCGAGCAGCCGGGCCGGATGGAGCTCTCCCGCGGCGAGCGAGGCGTCTTTCCCCGTCCTCTTCTTCATTTCCGGTCTACTCCTTCGAGATCGAGGCTCATGTCGAGCGCCGGCGCGCTGCTCGTGAGAGCGCCGATCGAAATGAAATCGACGCCCGGCATCGCATACACGGCGACGTTCCCGAGATTCACCCCGCCCGATACCTCGATCTCCGGCACGGCGGCCCAGCCCGCGATCTCGGCGACCGCCTCGCGAACGGCCTCAGGCTCGAAATTGTCGAGCATGATCCTCTTCGGAGGCGTTTCCTTCAACATGCGGAGATCCTCGAGGGAACGGACTTCTATCTCCGCGTCCGGAAGGTGTTTGCTCCCGAGCTTCGCGAGGACCGCCGCCAACCCGCCCGCCGCCGCGATATGATTCTCCTTTACGAGAATCATCGCGGCGAGGTTCGCGCGATGATTCCGGGCGCCCCCGTGGACAACAGCCGCTTTCTCGAGGACGCGCAGGCCCGGCGTCGTCTTTCTCGTATCGAGAATAACGACGCCCGTCCCCCGCACCCGCTCCGTGAACGCGGCGGCGAGCGTCGCGACTCCCGAAAGATGCCGGAGAAAATTGAGGGCGGTCCGTTCGGCGGAGAGAATCGCGCGCACGTGCCCGTAGATCCGCGCGACGACGGCCCCCCGCGATACGCGCTCGCCGTCCGGCGCGGCGTCGGAATAGGCGAGCGACGGATCGAGCGCCTTGAACGTTTCCCGGGCGGCGGCGTGTCCCGAAACGACGCCCGGCTCTCCCGAGCGCACCACCGCGTCCCCGAGGCGCGCGGCGTCGACGAGCAGGCGCGACGTCGCGTCCTTCCGCGCCGCGTCCTCCGCGAGAGCCGTTTTCACGAGATCATCGAGCCATTTTTCGCGTTCTTCCACTCTTCTTCCTCCCGGTCATGTTCATCCTGATTTCCTCCACCCGATCCCTGATACTCGCGGCCTTCTCGAAATGCAGCGCTTCCGCCTCTTTCCACATCTCGGCCTCGAGGCGCTTCAGGAGCTCCGGGTCGTCCCCGCCCTCGGGAACGAAGAGAGACGCTGCGAGCGTCTCTTCCTTTTCGCGGTTCCGCTTCGCGTCGATGACCGAGGTCGAGAGCATCACCTCCTCGACCGACTTGACGATCGAGCGCGGGGTAATGCGGTGCTTCCGGTTGTACTCGATCTGCTTCTCGCGGCGGCGGTTCGTCTCCTCGATGGCGCGCGCCATGGAGCCCGTAATCGTCTCGGCGTAGAAGATGACCTTCCCCTCGATGTGGCGCGCGGCGCGTCCCGCCGTCTGGATAAGGGAGGTTCGCGAACGGAGAAATCCCTCCTTGTCCGCGTCGAGCACCGCGACGAGAGAGACCTCGGGCAGATCGAGCCCCTCCCGAAGCAGGTTTATCCCGACGAGCACGTCGAACTCGCCGAACCGCAGCTCGCGGAGGATCTCGATGCGATCGAGGGCGTGAATATCGCTGTGAAGATAGCGGACGCGCACGCCGAGGCCCGAGAGATACGACGTGAGATCCTCGGCCATCCGCTTCGTGAGCGTCGTGACGAGCACGCGCTCGCGTTTCTCGACGCGCGCGCGGATCTCGCCGAGAAGATCGTCGATCTGTCCCTTCACGGGGCGCACCTCGGTCGCGGGGTCGATGAGCCCCGTGGGGCGCACGATCTGCTCGACGACTTCGCCCCCCGAGCGCTCGAGCTCGAAATCGTTCGGGGTGGCGGATACGAAGATCACCCGGCGGATGAGACCCTCGAATTCCTTATACGTGAGCGGCCGGTTGTCGAGCGCCGAGGGAAGCCTGAAGCCGTGCTCGACAAGCGTCTTCTTCCTGCTCCGGTCCCCCTCGTACATGCCGCGGATCTGCGGAATCGTCACGTGCGATTCGTCGATGACGACGAGGAAATCGTCCCGAAAATAGTCGATGAGCGTCGCCGGGCGATCGCCGGGAAGCCGCGCCGAAAAATGCCTCGAGTAGTTCTCGATTCCGGGGCAATAACCCATCTCGCGGAGCATTTCGATATCGTAGCGGGTTCTCGTCTCGAGCCGTTTCGCCTCGAACTCCTTCCCCTGGGCATGGAGCTCGGCCAGCCTGAGAGCGAGCTCCTTCTCGATCGAATCGATCGCGCCTTCGAGATTCTCCCCCGAAGTGACGAAATGGGACGAGGGGAATATCGCCGCCGTTTCGGTCCGGCGAATCGTCTCTCCGGTCAACGGATGGATGACGGAGATCCGGTCGACGGCGTCGTCGAGAAGCTCGATGCGGACGGCCTCCTCGAGATACGCCGGCCAGAGCTCGATCGTGTCGCCGCGCACCCTGAAGGTGCCGCGCGCGAAATCGACGTCGTTGCGCGAATACTGGATTGTGACGAGCCGCCGCAGGATTTCGTCGCGGCCGGCGCGCTCCCCCCGGGAGACGGTGAAACTGAGCTTCCCGAATTCCTCGGGCGATCCGAGACCGTAGATGCACGAAACGCTCGCGACGACGATCACGTCGCGCCGCGTGAGAAGCGAACCGGTCGCGTGGAGCCGGAGCCGGTCGATATCCTCGTTGATGGACGCGTCCTTCTCGATATACGTGTCGGTGGAAGGAATGAAGGCCTCGGGCTGGTAGTAGTCGTAGTAGCTGATGAAATACTCGACCGCGTTCTCCGGAAAGAGGCTTTTCATCTCGCCGTAGAGCTGCGCGGCGAGCGTCTTGTTGTGGGAGATGACGAGGGCCGGCATGCCCAATCGTGCGATCGCGTTCGCGATCGTGAAGGTCTTCCCCGAGCCCGTCACGCCGAGGAGCGTCTGGAATTTCCTGCCGGCTTCGACGTTGGCGACGAGGCTCGCGATCGCTTCGGGCTGATCCCCCGTCGGCCGGTACTGAGACTTGAGTTTGAACAGGGACATGGGCGCACCCGCGCGCGTGCCGTTAGTCTTTCTTTCCCCGGGGAAGATTCTCGCGCGTGATCCGGTAGTTGGTGATGACCTTGCCTTTTCTGCCGAGCGTGGGGAGCTTCGAGCCGTTCAGCTCCATCACGAACCCGCCGGCGTTCCCCACCTTGAGGAAATAGAACTCCTCCGTCGCCTGGAACGCCCTCGCGCGTCCCGGCGAGAGCGTGAACCTGCTGATGGTGGTCTCGGGCTGCTGCTCCACGATCGAGACGGTCATGAGATCGAACCAGCAGCTGTCGGTCGGATTCGCGACGATGTTGAGCTCCATCGGTTCGCCCGGGTTGTCAACCGGCGCGAGCTTCCCCGCCGCCGGCTCTTCGGCGGCCGGCTTCGATTCGAGAAGCTCTTCCTTGAGATCGATCTGCCGGGGAGGTTCCCCCGTGTCTTCCTTCCTCCCGGCGAGCTTGACGACGAGAATGACGAGCGCGATGACGATAGCCGCGGGGATCACGTAGCGTTTGAGGAGGTTCGGCGACCGGAGCTTTTCCTCGACGACCTCCGTCTCGATCTCCCAGTGATCCCCCTTGCTGCGGTGCGTCTGCCCGGTTTGAACCTCGTACTTGTTCAGGATATGCTGGATATCGAGGCCGAGCGCCTCCGCGTACGCGCGCAGGAAGCTCTTCGCGTATACCTTCGCGGGAAGCGCTTCGTAGTTGTCCGTTTCGAGATACTGAAGGGTTTGTTTCGGAATCTTCGTCTCCTGGCTCATGAACTCGAGCGTTTGCGTAAGACGCTCGCGCGCGGCGAGGAGAATCTCTCCGACGGTCTCCTCCGTTTTGAGAGACGCCGTCGCGTCCTCCGCAGCGCCGCCGGCCCGCTCTCCGGGCTTCGATTCCGTCGATTCGCCGGCGCCCGGGCCTCCGGAGCCGTCCCCGGAACCGTCCGCGGGTTTCTCGCCGGGAATATCCATCGGGTCTTTCTGCTCGTCGTTCACCCCAGGTCCTCCAGGATTCGGGCTATGCGGCGCTTCTTATCGGACATTTCATTGTAACGGTTTCTCTCCTGTTCGACAACCTCGCTCGGAGCCTTTTCGACGAAACGCGCGTCATTGAGGCGGCTCTCGACCTTCTCGCATTCGCGCTCGATCTTCTCGAGGTCCCTGCCGAGTCGCTTCTTCTCGGCCTCGATATCGACCACTCCCCTGAGCGGCAGATAGATCTCGATCGAGGAAAGACCCGCCGCGACCGATCCCTGAGGCCTCGCCGCGCCGTCGGCGACGACCAGGTCGTCCACCTTCGCCAGAAGCCCGATCTGCTCGCGGAACCGGTCGAGACGCCCGGGGATCCCGCGCCCCTTCTCGCAGTTGATGACCGCGCTCACGAGCTTCCCCGGCGGAATATTGAAGCTCTGCCGGAGATTCCGGATCGCCGTGACGACCTCCATGAAGAACGCCGCGTCCGCCTCGAGCCCTTCGTCGAGGCTGCGTTCGGGGAAGCCGGAGAATCGATACGCCGCCAGCGCCCCTCTCCTCGGCGCCAGCATGCTCCAGATCTCCTCCGTGATAAACGGCATCGTCGGATGGAGGAGAATCATCGACGTCCCGAGAACGGCGCGCGCCGTGATCGCCGCGCCCCGCGCGCGCGCTCCACCCTGCCGGGCGGCCGCTTTCGAGAGCTCGAGATACCAATCGCAGTACTCGTGCCAGAAGAAATCGTAGAGCGTGCGCGACGCCTCGTCGAAACGGTACGTGTCGATATGCCCTGCGAGCTCTCCGGCCCGGCGGGCGAGGCGGCTTACGATCCAACGGTCTTCCCATCCGAATACGATATCCGCGCCCGCCGCGGAGCCGAATATCGACTCGTAGAGGAGCCCCGCGGAAGAGCCGGCGTCGGCCTCCGGGGAGGGTGAGGCATCCGGTCCATCCGCCTCCGCGCAGCCGGCGTCGACCTCCTGAGCGAGAACGAACCGGGCGGCGTTCCAGATCTTGTTCGCGAAGTGCTTGCCGACGTCGACCTTCGATTCGTCGAACATGATGTCCTGCCCCGGCGGGGAGAGCATCATGAGCGTGAACCTGAACGCGTCCGCTCCGGAGCGGCCGATGATGTCGATCGGGTCGGGGGAGTTGCCGAGCGACTTGCTCATCTTGCGCCCTTTCGTGTCGCGGACGATCCCCGTGATATAAACCGTCGAGAAGGGGATCTCATGCATGAACTCGAGGGAAGCCATGAACATCCGCGCGACCCAGAAAAATATGATATCCCCGCCCGTAACGAGAACGCTCGTCGGATGGAACGTTTCGAGATCCTTCGTTATTTCGGGCCAGCCCATCGGCGAAAAGGTCCAGAGCCACGACGAGAACCACGTATCGAGGACGTCCTCGTCCCGCGCGAGCTTCGTGCCTCCGCACTTCGGGCAGCTCGCCGGTTCGTCGACGGCGACGATCGTCTCCTCGCAGCCGCCGCAGTACCACACGGGGATCCGGT
>JBFYZM010000024.1:0-16208 GCA_041309505.1 Candidatus Krumholzibacteriota bacterium | reverse complement strand
GTCGAGGGCTCAACCATAAAAATCATTGGAGACATCCTCGCGAAAATGGCCTTTTCGTGAAGAATATCATTCCTGTATAATGCCTGTCCATGATCGCGATCGTCGTGCTCGTTTCGATCGTCGTGCTCGCGGCGGGGTATTTCACCTACGGCCGCTTCGTGACGCGCAGGCTCGGGCTCGACGATTCGAGGCCGACCCCGGCATACGAGATGCAGGACGGCGTCGACTACGTCCCCGCGAAAGCGTCGCTCCTCCTCGGGCAGCATTTCTCGGCGATCGCCGCGGCGGGCCCCATCGTCGGGCCGATTCTCGCGGGAATATGGTTCGGCTGGCTGCCGGCGCTTCTCTGGATTCTCCTCGGCGCGATCTTCATCGGGGGCGTGCACGATTTTACGAGCCTCGTCGCGTCGGTGCGGCACAAGGCCGCCTCGATCGGCGAGATCGTGAAGAAGTACATGTCGCGCACCTCGCAGATTCTCTTCCTCATCTTCGTGTGGCTCGCCCTCGTCTACGTCGTCATCGCGTTCACCGACATCACCGCGCAGACCTTCACGTCGGTCATGGCGGACAACGCCTTCGGTCCCGGCGTCGCGGCGAGCTCGTTTCTCTATCTCTTCCTCGGGCTCCTCATGGGCGTGGCGCTCTTCAAGATGAAAATGGGGCTCGGCCGGGCGACGGCGATCTTCCTCCCGCTCGTGCTCCTCGTGATCTGGCTCGGCACGCGCCTGCCGCAACCGGCCGTTACGGCGCTCCTCGGCGTCCACGTCAAGCAGTGGGAAATTATCCTCCTCGCGTACTGCTTCATCGCTTCGCTGCTCCCGATGTGGCTTCTGCTCCAGCCGCGGGGCTACCTCGGCGGCTGGTTCCTCTACCTCACGATGGCGGTGGCGCTCTTCGGCGCCCTCTTCGGCGGTTTTCACATCGCGTATCCCGCGTTCAACGTCGAGGGGCTCCACAGCCTCGCGAACGGGAAATCGCTCATCCCCATTCTCTTCATCACGGTCGCCTGCGGCGCATGCTCCGGCTTTCACGGCATCGTCGCTTCGGGAACGACGTCGAAGCAGATCTGCCGCGAGTCGGACACGCGCGTCGTCGGCTACGGCTCGATGATCCTCGAAGGGCTCGTCGCGGTGCTCGCGCTCGCCACGGTGATGCTCATCCCGAAGGGGGACGCCGCGCTCAAAGCCGATCCGAACATCATCTACGGCACGGGGCTCGCGAACTATCTCAAGATCGTCGGAGTCGATTTCAACCTCGCGCTCGCCTTCGCGCTGCTCGCGTTTTCCACCTTCGTGTACGACACGCTCGACGTCTGCACCCGTCTCGCGCGGTACATTCTCCAGGAGCTTTTCGGCTGGCAGTCGTGGCCCGGACGGATCGCCGCGACCTTCATCACCCTCCTCGCGCCGGCCGCGTTCCTCATGCTCGCCCGCGAGAAGGCGTATCTCGTCGCCTGGCCGATCTTCGGGACGAGCAACCAGCTGCTCGCGAGCCTCACGCTCCTCGCCGTCTCGGTCTGGCTCATCAAGACGGGCAGGAACGCGATCTTCACGCTCGTCCCGATGGCGTTCATGCTCGTCATGACGCTGTGGTCCCTCGTGCTGCAGATCGCCCCGTGGCTGAGAGCCGTCTTCGGCGGCGCGCCGGCCTCTCCCGACGCGGCCATATCGGGCGTGTGCGGCGCCGTTCTTCTGATCCTGAGCGTCTGGCTGCTCGCGGAAGCGGTCAGAATCCTGTCGAAGCGGAAGATCGAGACCGCATAATCACGCGGCGCTGTACAAGCGGGCGCCGAAATGCTATACTGTGGCGTTGAACCTCAAATGAGCGAAGGGCGATGAAGAACGGCAGCGAACATACGATCAGATCCTCCGGCATGAAGTGCGCGCTCGTCCTGTCGATCGTCTCGTTCTCGCTCATCGTGGCCCTTTCCGCGTTCCCCTTCCTGCATCATCATGAATTGAACGGAGAGCACCACCGCGATTGCCCCGCGTGTCTTATATTCTCCGCAGCGATCGTGCTGACGGCCGTCTTCGTATTCTCCGTCCGCTCGCCCGTCGCGGGCGTGATCCGGCCCCGGAGCGCGTTCCGGGCTCCGACGCTCGTCGCGCGCGATTATCGCAAGCGCGCCCCCCCGTTCCTTCTCTCCTAGCGAAGCGGGCCGCTCAGACGGCTCGCTCCCATCGAATCCATTCGACATTCATACGTTCATTCACCGAGAAGGAGCGCTTCGCGATGAATCGCATTCAAGCACTCTTGTTTCTCTCGCTGCTCGCAGCCGTCCCCTCGATGGCGGGAGAAGAAGGCACGACGCATCGATCGGCGCCCGTCGGATCGCCGGGAGGCATCATGAATCCAGACGTGAGCGCCATCGTCAACTCGATGGCGTTCTTCACCGACGACGCCCGAGAGGCCGGAAGAAACAAGCTCTTCATCAAGGAAACGGAGATCGCGTTCCAGAGCTACCTCTACCCCGGCATCCGGGGGGATTTCATCGTGGCGATGCACCCCGAAGGGACCGAATGGCACGTGCATCCCGAGGAGGCGGTCGTTTCGTTCCTCGATCTGCCCTTCGGCCTGCAGGCGCAGGCGGGAAGAAGGCTTATCCCGTTCGGACGTCTCAACGTCGTCCATCCCCACCACTGGATGTTCGCCTCGACTCCGCTTCCTGTCGCCCATCTGTTCGGCGATCACGCGTGGTTCGACGACGGCGTCAACCTCGACTGTCTCATCCCGAATCCCTGGGGCATCTACTGCAAGCTCGGCGCCGGCGTCTGGTCGGGAGAGACCCTCGCCGGCCACGCCGGCGAGGAAGCCGACGCGGAGGAAGAGGAGCACGAGCACGCCTCCGTCGCGTGGCGGGGAACGGTCTGCAGCGTCCGGGCGAATCTCGATCTTCCGGTCGGCGAAATGTCGAATGTCGGCGCCGGATACAGCGCCGCGTGGGACGAAGGAAGCCGCACGGTTCTTCACGGCTGCGATCTCACGCTCACCTACCGGCGTCCGATGAGCTACCATCGCCTGCGATGGGCGTCGGAGCTCTTTGCGGCCGATACGGGACACGGCGGTTCCCCGTTCGGTTTCTATTCGCTTCTCGCGTTCACGCCGGACAAGTACTGGGAGATCGGCGCGCGCTACGACCGGTCGGAGCTGTTCGCCGCCGGCGAAGCGGAGCACGAAGAGGAGCACGAGGAGGAGCATGAGGGAGCCCTGGCTGTGAACGGCGAAGAATGGGGGATTTCGGCGTTCGTCACGCGCTATTTCACCCACAGTCTCTTCCTCAGAATGGAATACAGGCGCGTCATCGATCGTTTTGACGCATGCGAAAATCGAGCGGTGGTTCAGCTCGTGTGGGGGCTCGGCCCCCATGCGCACCGCCTCGAGGAATAGGGAGGTTCCCATGAGAAAGATCGTCGCGTTGATCATCTGCGTCGCGTTCGTCGCGGCGGCGAACGGACCCGCCGCGGCGGAGCGGCTGCGGGTGGTGGCAAGCACGCTCGACATGGCCGATCTCGTCGAAAAGATCGGCGGGGATCGCGTCGAGGTATATTCCGTTTTCAGGGGGCTCAGCGATCTTCATTTCTTCGAACCGGTGCCGAGCCAGGTGATGAAGCTCACGCGAGCCGATGCGCTCGTCGTCGTCGGTCTCGACGCCGACGTCTGGATGAAACCGCTTATCGACGCCGCGCGCAATTCGAAAATCCGTTTCGGCGCGAGCGGCTACATCGATCCTTCCGACGGCGTCTTGGCGCTCGAGGTGCCGGCCGGAAAAATCGACGGCGCGATGGGGGACGTCCATCCCTATGGGAATCCCCATTACTGGCTCTCTCCGGATAACATGAAAATCGCGGTGCGGAACATCCGCGCGGGCCTTTCGCGGGTATCTCCCACCGACGAGGCCTATTTCATGGCGAACGAAAGGCGTTGTATCGTCGAGATCGACCGTACAGCGACCGCTTTGAAGGAGAAGCTCGCCCCCTTCGCCGGGGCCGGCATCATCCAGTACCATTCTTCATGGAACTACTTCTGCGATTACTTCGGCCTCGATGCGCTCGAATCGCTCGAGCCGCAACCGGGCGTGCCGCCGACCGCCAGGCACCTCGGCGAGATCGCAGCTCTTGCGCGCGAGGGGCGCGTGCGGCTCTTGATCGCGGAGCCGTACTATCCGGACAAACCGGTCGATTACATGCGGAAAGAGACCGGAGTCCCCGTCCTCAGGCTGCCGATTTACCTCGGCGCGACGCCCGGGGTATCGACCTGTCTCGGCCTCCTCGAATACAACGTCGACGCGATCGCGAGGGCGCTCGCGGGCGAATCGTCCGGAAAACGGCGATGAACGAGCAGGCAAACGCGGTCGGAGAGATCATCCGCTTCGAGAACGCGACGCTCGGATACGGAAAGCGCGCCGTGCTCAGCCGACTCGCCTTCTCGATCGAGGCCGGGGACTTCTTCGGCGTCGTCGGGCCGAACGGCTCGGGCAAGACGACGCTTCTCCGCGCCATACTCGGCGCGTCGAAGCCGATCTCGGGGCGCGTCGTCGTGCGCCGCGGAGCGCGGCTCGGATACGTCGCGCAGCGCCAGACGCTCGATCCACTCATCCCCGTGACGGTTGACAACGTCGTCGAGATGGGCCGATACGGCCGCCTCGAAATACACCGGCGGCTCCGCGCGGGCGATCGCGCGGCGATAGAGGAGTGTCTCGAGACGGCGGGGATCCTTCCTTTGCGAAACGAAATCTTCGGCTCTCTCTCGGGCGGGCAAAAGCAGCGGGCGCTCATCGCCCGCGCTCTCGCCGCGGATCCCGACGTCATGCTGCTCGATGAGCCGACGAACGATCTCGACGTCTCGGGCGAGAACACGATCATGGACTTGATCCACGAGATTCACCACCGGCGGCGAATTACGGTGATCATGGTGAGCCACCTGCTCCACGTGGTCCTGAACCACGTCGAAAGGCTCCTGCTGATTCGCGACGGCGCCGTCGATATACATTCGATTCCCGACGTCGTCGATTCGGATCTGCTCGCAAAGCTCTACGGGCGCAACGTGGGCGTCGAGATCGTCGACGGCAGAAAGGTGATCGTCGCGAGGAGGGACCATGGAACTGCTCGGTGAACGATTCGTTCAGAACGCGATGCTCGCGAGCGTGATGATCGGCGGCCTGTGCGCGTTCATCGGCGTCTATGTCATTCTGAAGCGCATCGCGTTCGTCGGCGTCGCGATCTCGGAGATCTCGGCGCTCGGCGTCGCCGCGGGGCTCATGCTCGGGCTCGATCCGACGGTCTCGGCGATCGTCCTCGCCGCGGCCGCCGCGACCGCTTTCTGGTACTTCGGGGACAACCGCGCGGTTCCGCGGGAAGGGATCGTCGCGTTTTCCTACGTGGTCGCGGCGGCGCTCGCCGTTATCCTCATCGCGAAGAACCCGGCCGCCGAAGCGAGAGGCATCGATTTGCTCTCCGGAAACCTGCTGTACGTCGAAACGGGCGATCTCGCTCTCGTCGGCGTCGTCGCCGGCGTCGTGCTGGCGGTTCATATCCTCCTCGCGAAAACGTTCCTGTTCGTTTCGTTCGACCGGGAGACGGCGTCGGCGACGGGAATCAAGGCGGAATTCTACGATTTTCTCATCTACCTGACCGTCGGCGTGAGCGCCGCCGTTTCGATGAAATTCGCGGGTGTTCTCTTCGTGATCGGCTCGCTCGCGGCGCCGCCCCTCGCCGGCATGCTCCTCGCGAGGCGCACGGGAGGATTGATCGTTTCGTCCGTACTCGTCGCCGTCGCTTCGTGCGCGGGAGGGGTGCCCCTCTCGATCGCGCTCGATTGGCCGACCGCGCCGACGATCGTGCTCGTCATGTGCGCCGTCGTGCCCGCGGCCGCCGCCGCGAGGCGCGTGCTCCGGTGACGTTTCCGCGGGCTCAGCCGAGCGTCACCATCGCGATGCCCCCGATGGCGAGAACGGACGCGACGACCTTCCGCGCGGTGAACGGTTCCTTGAGGAAGATCGACGCGAAGATAAGGACGTAGATCGAGCTCGTCTGGTTGAGAATCGCCGCGGGGCCCGCGAGCGAGTATTTCATGCCCCCGATCCAGAAGATGAGCGCCAGGTAGGACCCGAGCAGCGTGCCAGGCACGGTGAATTTCCAGTTTCGCGCCGGCCGGAAGAGGCCGAATATCCCGCGCCGCGACGGCAGAACGAGCGCGGCGGGGATCATGACGACGAGCGCGCCGATCTGGCGCATCGTCGTCGCCCAGAGGATCGGCGAACGCTCGAGCACCGGCTTCGCGAGCACGATGCCGAACGCCACGGTCGTCATCGCGATCACGCCGCAGAGGCTTCCGACGAGGATCTGCCTCGCCGTGGTCCCCCGGGGCGGCTCGTGGCGAGCCGCGATGAGGACCCCGACGATCACGAGCGCCATTCCCGCCCATTGCCAGATCCCGAGCCGCTCCCCGAGCATGACGAAGGCGAAGAGCACGATGAAGGGCGCGTAGAGACAGTCGACGATCGCCATGATGCCGGCGCCGAGACGGTTGAGCGCCATGAGGAGAAAGGTGTCCGAAACGGCGATCGCGATGACGCCGCTCGCGAAGAGGATGAGGTAATCGCGGAGCGGGGCAGGATAGAAGAGCTCCTGCCCCGCGAAGATCACCGTCGCCACGAGGAGGACGCTCGAGAGTCCCACCCGGAAGACGTTGAGGGCGAACGGGGAAACGGTCTCTCCCGATCGCTTGAGAAAGATTATCGCGGCGGCCCACATGACCGCCGTGAGAAGCGCATAGAGCATTCCCATGGCGCCCTATCGGATCTTCATCTCGTCGAGCAGCCGTCTCGCCCCGCTCACCTTGTCCATGATGAAAAGGATGTAGCGGGAATCGACGTTGATCGAACGCGTCGTTTCCTTGATGAAGAGATAGTCCGACGAAATGCTCTCGTAGTTGCCGTCGAACGCCGCGCCGGTGCATTCTCCCTTGCCGTTCAGGGTCGGGCTCCCCGAGTTCCCGCCCGTGATGTCGCAGGTCGAAAGGAAATCGACCGGCACGTCGCCGAGCGCGGCATCCTCGTACGCGCCGAAATCCAGGTTCTCGTGCAGCGCGAGAAGCCCCTTCGGACAGTCGAACGGCTCCACCCCCGTGTTCTTCTCGACCACTCCGGCGAGAGACGTCATGTATTTGTACGATACGGCGTCCCGCGGGCTGTACCCCTTCACCGTTCCGTACGTGATGCGCATCGTGCCGTTCGCGTCGGGATAGAGAGCGCCGCCCTTCCACTGCATGAAGGCCTCCATGAGACGCGGGCTCAGGCGCTGGAGGGCGCCCCCCATGGTCTTGTCCCTTTCCTCGAGCGCTTTCGCTTCCGCGCCGAGCGCGACGGCGAAATCGACGAATGAATCACCCTGCTTGAGCAGATCCTCGCGGGAGAGGTCGAACATCCGGAGCCGCTCCTCCGGCGAGCCGAGCTTCGTGCCCGCGTAGAGCTTGTCGAGGAACGCGTCGATCTTCTTTTCGGCCTCGGAGCCCTTCGCTCCCTGGAGCACCGCGTCGACCGCTTCGATCCTCTGATTGCCGGGCAGCTCGGCGGCGAGCGTGAGGAAATACCTGAGGACCCGCCGGTCGACCTGCGGATCGTAGCTCATCTGGATCATCCGGAGGGACTGCTTGAGCCGCGGAACGTCGCGATCCTGATATCCGGGCTTGCGCTCGATATCGGCCTTCGCCTTCTCCTCGGCCCAATGATCGAGGGTGCCGGCCGCGCGAAGCATCAGGCATCCGAAGTTCATCTGGCCGACGATCATGTTCTTGTCCCGATAGCCCTTCTGCTCCTCGTAGAGGGCGGCGATCGCGGGCAGAACGTCGCCGTATTTCTTCTTCATGTCGGGACTCATCTCGAGCCATCGGGAGAACGTCTGCTCGGTTTTCCGCTTCTTCTCGAGCAGCCCTCCCTTCTTGAATCCCTCGAGCATCCCTTCCCAGTTCTTCATCGAGTTGTTGAGCATCTGGTCGAACTGCGCGACCTTGATCTCGATATCCTCTCCGCGTTTCGCTTCCTCGCCCAGAATCGCGAGCCAATCCTTGAACATCGCGATCCGCTTCGGATAGGAATAATCCTGCATCTGGGCGATGGCGTACGACGTGGCGTGGCGCCCCGTTCTTCCGGGGTAGCCGATGATCATCGAGAAATCGTTTTCCTTGATACTGCTCGTCGACATGGAGAGATGCACCGCCGGTTTGTACGGAACGTTCTCCTTTGCGTACTCGGCCGATTTCCCGTCCGGCGCGACGTACGCGCGGAGGAACGAGAAATCCCCCGTGTGGCGGGGCCACATCCAGTTGTCGATGTCGCCGCCGTAGTTGCCGATCGACGCGGGGGGCGCATAAACGATCCGGACGTCCTTGCACACGAAATAGGTGAAGAGCTTGTACTGCATCCCTTCGAAGAACGAAACGACCCTGCACTCGACGTCGCGTCCCTCCTCGCCGTACTTGACGATCTCCTTGACTCGTTTCTCGATAGCGTTGAATCGCTCGAGGTCGCTCATGCTGTCGTTGACCGCGGAGAGCACTTTCCGGGTCGCGTCTTCGATCGACACGAGCACCGATGCGCGGTATCCGGGCGCCGGGATCTCCTCCTCGTAGCTCGCCGCGTTGAAGCCGTCGGCGATGTAGTTGTGTTCGGCCGTGCTCGTCCGCTGGAGAGCGCCGAAAGCGACGTGGTGATTCGTGAGAATGAGGGCGTCCTGAGAAACGAACGAGCCGGTGCCTCCGCCGAGGCTCACGATCGCGCGGGCGACGCCGCCCCCGCTGGCGTCATAGATCTGCTTCGGCGAGAGCTGGAGACCCATCGCCTGCAGATCCTTCCAGGGAAGCTTGTCGAGATTGTCGATCGGCCACATTCCCTCGTCGGCGACGAGTATCGCCGGAACGGCGACGACGATCGCGGCGCACAGCAGCGCTTTAAACCTGGCACGCATGAACGAACCTCCTTCGGAAGCCATACCTCGAACCGGTCAAGAGAAGAGATAGTACCACTCCGGGAGGGGGTTCGACAATGGAGATTCGAGGGCGGGCGGGATCAGTACTCCTGGAGCACCTTTTCCCATTGCCGGGCGAGCTCGATTTTCTTCGTCACGAGCTCGACGATCTGCTGGTTGGCGCTCCTCTCCTTGAGCTCCTCCCACTGGCCGATCGCCTTCGAGACGTCGCCGAGACGCGCGTGCAGATATCCCATGATGAACAGGGCCTTCTGATTGTCGGGCCGCAGCTGCCGGGCCTTCGCGAGATAGATGAGGGCCTCGCTCAGCTTGTCCGTCTTGTAGTAGATCTCGCCGAGCATGCGGAGCGCCTCGAAGCACTCGGGATCGATCTGGAGCGCTTTTTCGAACTGGGCGGCCGCCGTTTCGAGATTGAGCCTGCCGTAGTATTCCCTGCCGCTCCGCAGAAAATCCTCGAGGCGGCCTTCCGTGTTCGTCCCGGAAGCGGTCGCGGTTTCCGCGTTGACGAGCTCGATGACTCCCATGACGACGAGACCGTAGATAAGCTTGCTCGTCGAGAAGAGATCCCCCGCGCCCGCGTCGTTCACTTCCTTGACGGAGCGTTTTCCGTCGATGAGGGACAGTATCTCCCACTCGCGCGGCTTGAGATTGAGGCGCTGGCCCTGCTGGGCGACGGCGCTCAGCTTGAAGATGGAATGCCGCGACGGCACCTTGCCGCCGATATTCGACCACTCGTCGATCCGGCGCGCGCCTTCGAGAATGAGATTCTCCGTGTTGAGAGGAATCACGATGTCGCGGCGCTGATCGATTTCTTCCTCGATGAAACGGCATTCGCCGCGATCCCATTTGAAGATGTCGTAAATGCATTCGCGGATGCAGTTCGCGAGAAAATTCTCGAGGTGTCCGCGGGCCGCGACGTGTTCTCCCTCGAGGCAATCGAGCAGCGTCGGATATTTGGGAAGCGCGTTTTCGACGCGCGCGATGGAGTCTTCGTCGATGACTCCCCATTCGGCGAGGAGCGACGAGACCGTTCGGGGCACCCGGCCGTGAATCACGGCGAAACACGTGTCGCCGCCACGGAAAATGATCTGCGCTTCCTTGCCCTCGGGACCCTCGGTGACGATGAGACGCCCCGTCTTCTTGTTGATATGAAGAACCTGGAAAAGATCGAAAAGCCCCAAATCCTTTATCGACGACTGAATGGTCATAGCCGATCATCCTCTTCGAGTGAAATATCGGAGAGCGCTTCGACAAGCGAATGCGCTGAATCTTCTTCGGAGGAATCCGCCGCGCGTTCGACCGACGCCGCGGGAGCGGATTTCCGTTCGGCGGGCGCCGCCGGGGGAGCGTCGCCCTGATTCGCGTTCATGCCGGATTTCCTCTCGTCGATCTTCTTCATGCCCCGTTCGACGACCGATACGAGCGATTCCTTGATCTTATCGAATCGCCGCGCGATGCCGCACTGGAGGAGCTCGATGAGCTCGTCCTCGGGCTCGACCGGCATCTGGGCGCCGACCCTCGCCGCAGCCAGACGCTGTCGTTCGTCCATCGCGAGAAAGAACGCGAGCCCGGTGTAGCGCGGCGAGATCTTCGCCGCTTCGAGAACCGCATTGATCGCCCCTTGAAAATCCTCCTCGCGGAGGAATATGAGCGATTTGAGATAGAGCGCGTCGCCGTGATTTCTGTCGAGCGACAAAGCGCTCTCGATGTCGAAGAGCGCGAGGGTGAGGCGATTCATCTTGTAGTTCAGGATCGCGTGCTTCTCGTAGAGGAGCGGGCTTTTCCCCATGAACGCCTCGAAGCGCTGTATGAGATTCTCCGCCATCATGTACTCTTCCTTGAGCAGATGGCAGTTCAAAAAGTTATAGTTGAGCTCCTGATGGTAGATCTTGAGATTCAGACCTTTCTTGAACATCCGCTCCGCTTCCTCCTTGAGACCCACCTGGTAGAGAAGCACGCCGAGGTTGTTCATCGTGTCGGCGTCGGCGGTGTTGAGCCGGAAGGCCTGGAGATAGCAGAGCGCCGATTCGTAGTACTCTCCCTTGAGATGATACACGCATCCGAGGAGACGATACGCTTCGACGTTTTCGGCGTTCGCTCCGAGCGTTTTCAATAACGCTTCGGCGGCGGCGTCCATCGAGCCTTCCGCAATAAGTATCTTGCCGATTTCCATGTGGACGCGATCGGTGTCGGACATGTCCTGGAGCGCCTTCTGAAATTCCTTGAGAGCTTCTTTCGCGAAGCCGCGCTCCCGGTACGCCATGCCGAGGGTGAACGACGTGCTTTCGAGGCTCGCGACCTCCTTGCCCGAACAGTTCCGCGCCCCCTCCCCCGCCCTGCCCGCGCCGTTCGCCGAAAGGGCCAGGTTCGCCTCCGTGTTCTGAAACGACGGATTCAGGCGAGACGCCACGCGGCTCTCCTCGAGCGCTTCCTGGAGCTGTCCGTTATCCCCGTACGCGAACGAAAGGAGGAAATGAGATCTCCAGTAATCGGCGTCGAGCTTGATCGCCGCGTTGAGCTCGGCGATCGCCTCGTCCGTGCGGCCGATGTTGTAATACACCTCGCCGAGATCCGTATGGAACACGGCCGATTTCGCGAAGTGCGCCCCGATGTAGAGGTAGTGCTCGAGCGACTGCTGGTAGAGCCCCTGCGCCTTGAGTGTGACGGCGAGATGGAATCGCGCCATCGTGTGATCGGGATTCTTCCCGACGACGGCGCCGAGCATCTCCGCCGCTTCGCGGAAACGCCCCATGTTCTGATAGCTCACGCCGAGGCGCAGCATCGCTTCGAAGTTCTCCGGATCCCGCTTCACCTCGTCGCGCCACCGCCGCACGTCCGCATCCTCGAGACCGGTTTCCGCGAACACGTACTGGAGGTTCTCCCGCGCGAGGTCGAACTTCGGATCGACCTTGAGCGCTTCCTTGAACTGCTCCATCGCCTCCTCGTACATCCCCTTGCGGAAATAGACCACGCCGAGGTTGTTGAGCGCTCCGGGATCGTTCCGCTCGACGCGTGAAGCGAATCCCAGAAGAACTTTCCGTTCCTCATCCCTCAGTTCGGGCATGTCTCGTCCTTTCATCGGACCGTCAGGCCGTCGCCACCTGGTTGAACACCTTCGCGATTACTTCAACCACGCGGGCGGCGTTGAACGGCTTGATGAGAAAATCCTTCGCGCCGGCGGTGATCGCGTCCTGAACGAGCGCCTGCTGTCCGAGCGCGCTGCACATGACGATTCGCGCCTTCGCATCGAACTCCACGATTTTGCGGACCGCGTCGATTCCGTTCATCTCGGGCATGATAATGTCCATCGTGACGAGGTCGGGACGAAGCTCCATATACTTCTCCACCGCCTTGGCGCCCGTATCGGCCTCGCCGACGACCTCCATCCCGTTCTCGACGAGAATGTCGGAAATCATCTTCCGCATGAAAATCGCATCATCAACGATAAGTACTCTGAGTTTCACTGGTGCACTCCTTTCTGTCAGTCGACTCCGATGGATTCGAAAATGGTATCGAGCGATTCCTGTGTCGGAACGAAGAAGAGAAATCCCTTGCATCCGTTCGCTCCGAGCGTGAACGCGGTCTCGAGGACGAGCGCGTAGTCGGACTCCATGCTGAGGTCCACGAGCACCGAATCCATAACGGCGCCGAGCATGTCGTGGGACACCTGCGGCACCGATTGCATGAGTTTGCGATTGACGAACGTGGAAAGCGCGGTCAGATAGCTTCCGCACATGATGTTGCCGATCTCCTTGAGAACCGAGAGGGAGTATTCGTCCCAGAACTTCTCGTCAATCTGCGATTTGCCGGTCGCGAGCTCGACGAGCCGCGTCGCCTCGGGATGCGGGAATATGAGAAACATCATCCCCCGGAATCCCTCGCTGTACCCTTCGATGTACACGACCGACACCATCGACTCGGGGCCGTCGAAGAAATTATAGATGATCTTCACGGGTATCAAGTCGACGCTCGTGATGTTGACGTCGATCCGCTTCTTGAGCAGCTTCGAGAGCCCCGTTACGGCGTGCCCGGAGCCTATGTTCCCGAGCTCCTTGAGAGCGTCAATTCTCAGATACGACGGCCTTTTGATCGGACTCATACGCGCACCTTCCTTCGAAGAGAATGTGTGGATCCCAGATGAACGCCACTTTGCCGCTTCCGAGAACGGTTGCGCCCGATATCCCACGCAAGCCTCTGAAGAGCGGCGGTAAAGCCTTGATAACGATATCCTGCTGGCCGACGATGCCGTTGACGACGACGGCGAAGCGCCGCCTTCCCGTATCGATGACGATGACCTTCGCGTACCGCTCGCCTCCCGATTCGTACGGAATGCCGAAAATTTCATTCGGCATGAGAACCGGGATGACGCCGCCATCCCCCGGAAGGACGAGATCCCCCTGGACGGTTTTGAGCGAGCCCTGCTCGAACCGGCTCGTCTCCTTGACGTACTCGATCGGAAGCGCGTGAATGTCCGGTCCGACCGAGAAAAGGAGCGCCTTGATGATCGAAAGGTTGATCGGAAGCAGAATCGTGATGGTCGTTCCCGTGCCCTGCGTGCTCTGGATCCGTATCGAGCCGCCCAGCGAGTCGACCGTCTTCTTTACGATATTCATGCCCATGCCGCGCCCCGAGAGCTTGTCGACCGACTCGGCCGTGCTGAATCCGGGCATCGTGATGATGCGGCAGACGTCGTCCTCGGTGAGGTCGGCCGCCCTGCTCTTGGCGATGCCCGCTGCGGCCGCCGCGCGCGCCACCTTGTCCAGATCGATGCCGCGGCCGTCCTCCGAGACCTCGAGCGCCACGTTGTTCCGTTCGCGGCGGGCGCTCAGAACGAGACGCGCCTCTTCGGCCTTTCCGACAGCCCGGCGTTCCGATGGAGACTCGATCCCGTGATCGATCGCGTTGCGGATGAGATGCACGAGCGGATCGACCATGCTCTCCAGCACGACCCGGTCGAAGCCGATCTCGGCTCCCGTGATCTCGAACTTCACGCGCTTTCCGGTATCGTGCGAAACGTCGCGCACGAGCCTGTTGAAGCGCTGGAAGACCTGTCCCGCGGGGATGAGCCTCGCTTCCATGACCTCTTTCTGGATCTGCGAAATGAGCCTCCACGAAATCGCCTGCTCGTCGAGAAGCGGCTTCGAGCCGAGCTCGCTCGCGAGCGCGCTGAACCGGATGCGGCTGACCGTGAGCTCGCCGACGAGATCCATGATCCGATCGAGCCGCTCGAGCTCCACCTTGGTCGAGGTGATACGCCGGCTCAGGCTCTCGGGAGATCCCGAACCGGTCTCCGGCGGAGAAACCGGCCGCGTGACGGGACCCGCCTGGCGGGGCGTATCCGAAATATTCGAGAGCAGAACGAGCGCTTCTCCGAGCAGGCGAACGCTCCGCGAGATTTTTTGGCCGCGGCATCCATCCTGTCCGGGCGCGGCGGCCGCGCCGTCGCCGGCCCCATCCGCGGTTTCCGCGGGCGCGGAAGCGTCTCCGCAGCCGTCCTCGACGGCGCACCGGACGAGCTTCTTCAGGATATCGACGACCCCGAGCATGCAGCCGATCTTCGCCACGGTGATCTCGCCGCCCTGGCGGAGGCCGTCGAGAGCGTTTTCGAGCGCATGACTCGCCTCGACGATCTCTTCGTACCCCATGGCGCCCGAATTCCCCTTGAGGTTGTGCGCGTTCCTGAAGAGCTCGTGGATCAGCGCGAAAGGCTCCGCCGAGGACTCGAGCCCGACGAGACCGTTCTCGAGCGCCTGAAGCGACTCGCCGGCTTCGCTCAGATAGAGATCTTTGTAATCACTCACGTTCATGCACGCACTCCCTCGAAGCGACGTCGCGCGTATTTCGCTCGATGCATTCGGCGATCCCCTCGAGCGGACAGACCGCGTCGGCGAGCCCGTCCCCGATCACGCTGCCCGGCATTCCGAAAATGAGACTCGTTTCCCGGTCCTGGCAGAGCACCCTTCCTCCGAATCGGCGAATCGCCGCGCTCCCCGCCGCCCCGTCGCGCCCCATCCCCGTGAGAACGGCGCCGATCAAACGCTCCCGGAAGATCGGCGCAAATGACGTCATGGTGAAATCGATCGACGGGCACGCCGTGCGCTGGAGCGTGTTCTTGCCGAGAAGCATGACGCAGGGGTTTCCGTCCCGCTCCTCGAGAAAGAGATGCATCCCGCCCGGAGTGACGAGGGCGCGACCCGGCAGGATCGCGTCACCCTCCTCCGCCTCGCGGACCTCGATGTGCGAGCGAACGTCGAGCCGCTCCGCGAGGTAGCGCGTGAAATTCGGCGGCATGTGCTGCACGATGACGATCCCCGCGGGGAGATCGGCCGGCAGCCGAGGAACGATCTCCATGAGCGCCTGCGGTCCTCCCGTGCTCGCTCCGATCACGACGACCGAGCGGAGCGACGAGGAGCAGGTTTTGCGGCGCTTCGCCCCGATTTCGATCGCGGTCGGCGCGAAATGAATCCGCCGCACGTCGATGGCGGCCGCCCATTTGACCTTCGTCACGAGCTCATCGGCCGGAAACCCTTTTCCGCCGAGCGTTTTCGGGATGAAATCGACGGCGCCGCATTCGAGGCACGCGAGAGCGAGATTCGCGCCCTCGACCGTGTAGCCGCTGAGAATGATGACGGGCGTCGGCCATTCGCTCATGATGTACCGGAGCGTTTCGAGGCCGTTCATGTGCGGCATGTCGAGATCGAGGGTGACACAGTCGGGCTTGAGCTCCGCGACGCTCTTGAGAGCCGCGCGGCCGTCCTCGCATTTCCCGACGACCTTGATCCGGGGATCGCGCTCGAGCGCCTTGACGATCATCGTCCGGATGAGAGGGGAATCCTCTCCGACGACGACTCGTATCTCGCGCCCGTGTTCGGCTTTCCGCTGAGCGTCCATCAGTAGATCTCCTCGGTATCGTTCATGTGCCGGACGAGAACGCTCCCGTCCGAAACGTCCAGAACGATCGTTCGCCCGGTCTTGCCGCCGACGCATTCGGCGACGATGGGAATCCCGATCTCTTTCAAAACCTCGCGCGCCGCGACGATGTTCTCGTCTCCGATCTGGAGGATGCCCCTGCATCCGTCGAACCCGTCGAACATGCGCGCTCCCCCGAATATCTTCGCGACGATTGCCTCCCGCCGCGCCCCCCACTGGAGCATTCTCTCGAGGAGGAGGGGGATCACCGAGTCGACGAATTTCGCCCGGTTCATATTGTTTTTCACGCGCTCC